>NZ_MECT01000073.1:0-8350 GCF_001722145.1 Shigella sp. FC1544 | reverse complement strand
ACGGTTGTGGCGCACGTCTTCGGTGAACGCACTCTGGCCACACTGGAGCGTCTTCTGAGCCTGCTGTCGGCCTTTGAGGTCGTGGTATGGATGACGGATGGCTGGCCGCTGTATGAATCACGCCTGAAGGGAAAGCTGCACGTTATCAGCAAGCGTTACACTCAGCGCATTGAGCGACATAATCTGAATCTGAGACAACATCTGGCAAGGCTGGGACGGAAGTCACTGTCGTTCTCAAAATCGGTGGAGCTGCATGACAAGGTCATCGGGCATTATCTGAACATAAAACACTATCAGTAAGTTGGAGTCATTACCAAGGCCGTAAATCAATATGCCGCTAATAATATTAAGAATATTCAGGCTACCGTTAATCAGTAGCGGTATTTTCGTATTCCCTGCACCACGAAGTGCCCCGCTACCAATTAGAGTGATGGCAGCTGCTGGATAACTGAGTACCGTCAGCTCCAGATAAGTCAACGCCAGTGCTTTAACTTCTGTCGTGGCATCACCCGCGACGAAATCAATAATTTGCTCGCAAAAATGATGAATAAGCGTTGCCAACAGTACGGCAAACAACGTCATGATCACCAATGACTGCCGCGTCGCCACCCTCGCTCGTCGTCGATCCCGCTTACCGAGACTAAATGCCACAACGACAGTAGTACCAAGATCGATAGCAGCAAAAAAAGCCATAATGACCATATTGAAGCTGTCCGCCAATCCCACGCCGGCCATCGCATCTTTTCCCAGCCAGCTGACCAGAAAAGTGCTCAGAACCCCCATCAACAGGACACAGGCATTCTCCATGAAGATAGGAACAGCAAACGGGGTTATCTCGCGCCAGAACAACACTTTGTAGCTCTTGCGTTTAGCGTGCCAGCGAGTGCCGTGAACAACCTGGCGTAAAGCAGAGGAGATATTCAAAGCCGACCTTAATTGCAGAAAGTGAAACCACATTTCAAATAATGAGGGAGAATCAGCAAAGCTGCAAAGATTTTCGCCAACAAATTGTCTGCAAATGCAACAAACTGTTGATAGAAACGGCAAACAGTTGGGAAAATTAAAAATCGGGTTTGACAAAAGATTTTTCGCCGTTAAGATGTGCCTCAACAGCGATTCCTCTGTAGTTCAGTCGGTAGAACGGCGGACTGTTAATCCGTATGTCACTGGTTCGAGTCCAGTCAGAGGAGCCAAATTTCTGAAAAGCCCGCTTTTATAGCGGGCTTTTTGCTATATCTGATAATCAATTTCCTCTTCACTGTTTTCCATCACCTGCCGCTTGATATCCTCAACTGAAAGTCCTGCATTACAAAGTTCCAGAAAGCGCCAGACATAGTTACGCTGAAGTTGTCCTCGCTTCAGTCCCAACCAGACAGTATTAGCATCAAAAAGATGCCGCGTATCCAGGCGGATTAAATTCTTTTCCTCTTGTTCACCGCTGGATTGTTCGGCAACTATTCCGATCCCAAGCCCAAGAGCAACATAGGTTTTAATGACATCAGAATCCTGCGCACTTAATACAATATCTGCCAGCAAACCTTTGCGGGCAAATGCGTCATCAATACGTGAGCGCCCCGTAATCCCCTGTCGGTAAGTGATTAACGGCCACTTCGCTATTGATTCCAGCGTCAATGGTGTAATTTGCGTCAAGGGATGATCGAGTGGAACAAGCAAACTATGGTGCCAACGAAACCACGGGAAGGCGACGAGCTGCGGGTCATTACTCAAACGCTCGCTGGCGATACCAATATCAGCTTCACCATTATGCAACAACGTCGCAATTTCCTGTGGCGTCCCCTGGATTAGCTCGAGCCGAACCTCCGGGAAAAGTTCGCGAAAAGATTTAATGACCTCTGGCAAACTATAACGTGCCTGAGTATGCGTCGTTGCAATAGTGAGAACGCCAGACGTATCGTTGGTAAACAGGTCTGCAAGCCGACGAACATTACTGGCTTCATTCAGAATACGTTCTGCAATGACCAGTAATGCTTTGCCCGGTTCAGTCATGCCCAGCAGTCGCTTACCTCGTCGAACAAATATTTCGATGCCAAGTTCATCCTCCAGTTCCCGAATATGACGGCTGATGCCGGACTGTGAGGTAAAAAGCATATTCGCAACCTCTGTCAGGTTGTAATCCTGACGTGCAGCCTCGCGGATTATCTTTAGTTGTTGGAAATTCACGGTAAACTCCGGGCAGTTCAGATTTTCCGTTATTGTTAAAGTCTAATGCCCGGCATAACAAATAATAAAAACCCGCATCTTATTCCATCCCGATATAACGCTTAGCTCACCAATTGCCACTGCCTTTTTTCCATCACTGGAGAACTAATCACTGACATTAACAACTCTTTCACTGCCTGTGCCTGTGGTGACAAGTTTGCTCTGGCGGGTAAATTTAAGGACAAAGAGAGACTCATTGAAGGAGTGGTAATGCGTGACATCCACCCATTTACTGCGCCACATAACGAACGCGCAGCCGATTCAGGTAATACTGCAACGCCCATGCCGCTGGCAATCGCTGCGGTAAGCGTGGCAATAGACTCAATTTCACCAATGACTTTTGCCGTGAGCCGCCGTAGGGAAAAAGCCTCATCAACACGAAGTCTAACAGCGCTGTAATCACTGGGGAGAAAAAGGTTCATTTGCGCAATAGCATTAACATCAACGCTTTGCCCCGGGCAATCTTGAGTTCCTACCAGGAAAAGATCTTCTTTCAGCAAAGCCTGACTGGATACCCCAGCCACTGGGGAATGCTCATAAATCACCGCCATATCGAGTTGGTGATTTATCAGTTTTTCGTTAAGCACTGCACCACTATTTTCATGAAGATAGATAACGACCTCCGGGAATTCAGCGCGAACCGCCTGTAATAAGGGCATGGTGATGGATGACGCAGCGGTTCCTGGCGCAAAGCCAATCGAGACTTGCCCCGATAATGACTGACCAACGTTATGCACCGCCAGTTGGACCTGCTCACACTGACGTAAAATGGCCCGTGCATGGGTATAGAGAATTTTTCCGGCGTCTGTTGGCGTAACGCCCCGTTTTGTGCGAATCAAAAGCTGTTGATTTAACTCACCTTCCAGTGTGGCAACCTGCTGGCTGAGCGCAGGTTGTGCGATATGCAATACTTCAGCAGCCTGGGTCAGGCTACCAATATCTACAATTTTTACGAAGTATTTCAGGCGTCTGAAGTTCATGTTGCCTCCGGTTTTTAAGAATCGGCCCAAGTGCCGCCATTACTTACAACCAGAAAGCAAGATGCTTGCCAGTTCTATTTTGGCGTTGATGCGCAAGCTAACCAACTGTCAAATAAAAGATTATGATAGATTCGTCATTGGCCCTTTTTATCAGCAGTCGCATTCACCTGCCCTATAAAAGGAGGGTATGCACCACGATGGTTCATTACACAATAAGATTGAAAGCTCACCACTTTGTTGAAATTGGCAGCAAACAAACAAAAAAATACATTTCACCCTTTGACATCACCATGCACTGCCATTAATATGCGCCCCGTTCACACGATTCCTCTGTAGTTCAGTCGGTAGAACGGCGGACTGTTAATCCGTATGTCACTGGTTCGAGTCCAGTCAGAGGAGCCAAATTCAAAAAAAGCCTGCTTTCGAGCAGGCTTTTTACTTTCTAATTACCAACGCTCTTAAAACATCTGTCTTGAACCAGAACTAATTTGCACAGGCATTCCCGATCGACGTTGCAACGCAGCATTTGCGCGATTTACATCAACTTCTTGCCCGTTGATAAACGCCCGCAAAGATGGGGTTACCGGCAATGGCACTTTTCGGTCAGACTCATATTCTGCACGATTGCGCGACAGCGGCTCATGAACTTCCAGCCACTTTGAACCATCCGGTTCCGTTGTGTATTTCACTGGCTGATCAATAATTTGTACACGAGTGCCTACAGGAACATTATCAAACAGATATTTGATATCGTCATTGCGCAGACGAATACAGCCCTGACTTACCCGGAGCCCAATACCAAAATTGGCATTGGTACCGTGGATGGCATACAACCTGCCAATATAAATCGCGTACAGCCCCATGGGGTTATCGGGCCCCGCAGGAACAAATGCGGGCAAACTCTCCCCTCGTTTCGCATATTCGCGCCGGGTGTTCGGCGTTGGCGTCCAGGTTGGTGCTTCTTGTTTACGTTTAACGGTAGTCACCCAGTTACGCGGGGTTTCTCGCCCAGCCTGGCCGATACCAATAGGAAAGACTTCCACTGTGTTACTGTCTGGCGGATAGTAATAAAGACGCATTTCAGCGACGTTAACCACAATCCCTTTACGAACAGTGGCGGGCAAAATCAGTTGCTGCGGAATGGTGAGTTGTGAGCCAGGCTTCGGCAAAAAAACATCAGCGCCCGGATTCGCTTCCAGCATATTACTTAACCCTTGCCCGTATTGTGCGGCAAAAGTCTCCAGCGGCTGAGTATTGTGATCAGGAACAGTTACAGTAAGCGACTGCCCCACTAAACGGCTACCCTCTGGAGGTAATGGATAAGTTACCGCCAGGCTATTTTGGCTGGCAAAAAGCAGAGCAAATGAGCAAAGAATATTTACACGACGCATCATGTCCCTTTCCTAAGTCGCGAATACTATCCGATAAGTATAGCTTTTATCAGACTTTTCGTTTTTAGCTGTTCAAATCAGAAGTCGTATTCCCCGGTAGAACAATATTACTGGCAGCAAGTTCGCCCATGTTGTTGTATATCGCACAAGCAGCTTCGATGATGGGCATCGCCAGAGCTGCACCACTCCCCTCACCTAAACGCATATCCATATTGAGATAAGGCTCCAGCCCCAAATGCGAGAGCGCTATACGCGCGCCTTTTTCTACCGACAAGTGAGAAGGAATGAGATACGGTTTGATTGCAGGAGACATCTGGCAGGCTGCGAGCGCAGCAGCATAAGAAAGAAATCCATCCAGCAACACGGGTAAACCGCAGGAAGCAGCACCTAACATCACTCCAGCTATTCCGACCAAATCAAATCCACCCACTTTTGCCAGGACATCAATACCATCCTGAGGATTTGGTTGATTCAACGTAATCGCCCGACGCACAACATCAATTTTATTAGCCAGTTTATCTGTCGGCAGGTTTGCGCCAATCCCAACCACTTCTTCAGGATCCCGGCCAGTGATTGTGCTGACTATTGCTGCTGCCGGTGTCGTGTTTACCATCCCCAGTTCACCTACACCAAACAGCGTGACACCGTTTTTTGCCAGCTCCTGCGTATAACATATGACGTCCAAAAGCAACTTTTCAGCCTGACGGCGACTCATTGCCGGAGCTGAAGCAATATTGCCGCTACCTCGTGCGACACGCATGTTGATAAGCCCGGGGATAGGCTCAGCAGTATCAATACCAACATCAATTACGTGGACGTTAGCGCCCGCTTGTTCTGCCAGCACACACACGCCGGTTGTTCCACGGGTCATATTTTCAGCCTGTATGGCTGTCACTTCTTTTGGAGAAATAGCGACCCCTTCCTCCCAGACGCCGTGATCGGCACACATAACCAGTACCGCTTTTTTGCCCACATGCGGTATGCCATTCAACCCCGGCATTCCTGCCAGTTGTATGGCAAGCGCCTCCAGCTTTCCCAGGCTACCAACAGGTTTGAGTAACCCGTCAATATGCCGTTGTGCACGCGACATAGCGGCAGAATCGATGGCTGGGATCGTATTCAGTAAATCGGCAAGTATTTGCATGTCACGTCTCTTTATAGCAGTGCCAGCAGGAAGACCAGTTCACCAAGCTCTATGGCTGCTCCCAGCGTATCGCCCGTTTGCCCGCCCAGCGTACGTTTGAGAAGCTGACCGAGGATGAAAATCGCCACCATCGTCACCACCATAGCAGCCACACCATGCATACCCGGCAATAATACGGCAGCAAAAATAGCGGCTAAGCCGAGTGTGACGCAGGTTTGTCGCCCATCAATTTTGCCAATGAACACATTGCCAAGCCCTTCTTCCCGCGCATAACGATGACGATACATCAATAATGCGGCAGTCCCGCGGCTGACCGCACATGCTGCCGCCAGCGATGCAAGGATCGATTCGCCACGCAGAGCCAACTCGCTTAACACCAGAATCTTTGCCAGTACCACAAAAATCAATGCCAGACCGCCGTGGGTGCCTAAACGGCTATCACGCATGATTTCCAACATGCGATCGCGGCTACGTGCAGAAAATACGCCATCACAGGTATCAGCGAGGCCGTCCAGATGGAATCCCCCGGTCATCAGCGCCAGCACAAGTACGCTAAACAGTGCCGCCAGTGGTACGCCACACCATGCCTGCAGCACCATGAAGACCAGCCCGCTAATCGCGCCAAGCAATAATCCAATTAAAGGAAAAGTAATAATACCGCGAGAATAATGCTCGAAATCCAGTCCCTGGGACCAGCGACGCGGTACAGGCAGACGCGTAATAAATGAGAGCATCGCCCAAAATAATTTACTCATTTGATTTTTACTCCAATACCCGAAACCACCAGCCATACTTCATTTGCCGCAGCGGCCAGCTGCTGATTTACCCGCCCGGCAATATCACGAAAATGTCGTGCCAGACGACTCTCCGGCACAATCCCCATTCCCACTTCGTTAGTCACTAATACAACCTTTGCGGGGCAACGTTGGCAGGCAGCAATCAACGACTGAATCTCAGCATTAATCGCCTGTTCCATCGCCTGATAATCCCATTCATCAGGGTCTTTATCGCCGCCATAATCAAACAACAGATTAGTCACCATTGTGGTAACGCATTCCAGCAACACAACCTCATTCGGGTTAATGTCTGCATGAATTAATTCATCAAGATGTTGCCAGCGCTCCACTGTGCGCCAGTGCTCCGGGCGGCCTTGCTGATGATGTTCTATCCGTGCAGCCATCTCATCATCAAGGATTTGCGAGGTAGCGATATACAGAATCTGTGAAGAGTCCCCAATAAGCGCCTCTGCGTGGCGACTCTTCCCGCTCCGTGCGCCCCCCGTCACCAAAATCATCATACCGACTCCTGATTCAAATGTATGATGGTATTCATTGAACAGAACAATGGATCCCCCACCGTTGCTGACCGCAAAACATTTACGCGATTAATACTGCGCGTAATATAATTAAAAATCCAGCATTCTCAATCCATTACGAAATAAGATGGCATTACGGAATAGCCAGACTTTCTCGTGTTAACGTCCGACAAAATGCGTCATTGACAGCGGTTTCTGTGGATTGACACATTTCATTCAGATAATGAATTAATGCTACTGCCGGACCAACCAGCAAACGGGCATTGTGTTCTGAAATCCAGGCTATTGATTCAACGTCAGCGACAGATCTGCGCTGTAAAAGAACTTGTAAAACAACGCAATAGAATTATCCGGAATGGTGGCGACTATGCACTAGAACACCACAATTTCGCTCTCTCGGTAAGGCACTGTCACAGCATTCAACAGAATGTGACTTGCCAGATTTATTAGCGCCACCAGATGTTTAACCGGGTAACCACGACCCAGTCGGGGATATATTCCATCTTCTCGCTGACATCATCAAGAATAAAAAGGTTTATCACACTCAGAGCAACGTTCTTCAGCAGGCGGGATAATTCTTCAACATTTAGAATATGTGTTATTAAAGGCATACAAACTGGACGTATTGTATTTTCTTTTGGTGGTTGACCTAAGGTAGCAGTTTATCCTGATGCGCTGAGATTTCTGTAATATCTACGTCAACATTCTCCTCGAATAGAAAATGCAGCCCCGGCAAGTGATTCACATTTTTTAACAAAACGTTGTTAGCGTGCCATTTTCAGAAGCTCTCCAAGAAAGCGAATTCTTTTCTCAAATTCTGCATTCTCAGACACAGCTTTCTACTCCATGGCAATGGCCCAAATACGAAGTTGCTCAGGATCATTAGTGGTGCTGAGAAGTTAAATAACCATGCGGAGTACCACTCGTCATCACGTATTTATATATCATGAAGCTATTGTTGTGTTTTGTACATCAGTAGATGTATTCTGATATACTCCTTTTGCTAGACATAACCTTTCACCGGTAATGACTCCAACTTATTGATAGTGTTTTATGTTCAGATAATGCCCGATGACTTTGTCATGCAGCTCCACCGATTTTGAGAACGACAGCGACTTCCGTCCCAGCCGTGCCAGGTGCTGCCTCAGATTCAGGTTATGCCGCTCAATTCGCTGCGTATATCGCTTGCTGATTACGTGCAGCTTTCCCTTCAGGCGTGATTCATACAGCGGCCAGCCATCCGTCATCCATACCACGACCTCAAAGGCCGACAGCAGGCTCAGAAGACGCTCCAGTGTGG
>NZ_MECT01000072.1:0-8354 GCF_001722145.1 Shigella sp. FC1544 | reverse complement strand
CAAGGCGAGCTTCATTTAACGCCTTACGCAGTTGCAGAATTTCAGATTCCAGTTCAGCCACCGTGCGGGAACCAGGAGTACCGAGCCCTTTTCTGGCGGCGGTAACCCATTGTCCTAAAGTGCCTTCAGGAAGGGATAATCGGGAAGCGCCTTCACTGATCGAAAGTTGATTTTCAAGAACCGTTCTGACAGCTTCGGCTTTGAACTCTTTAGAGTAACGTTGGTTTTTTCTGCTCATTATTAGCTCCTTCTGATGCCATTCTATTTCAGGAAGGAGTGTCCGTTAAACTCAGGCTACCTCAGACAGTCCTGTTCTCCCAAATATCATGGTATTGATACGGGAGATTATGCCGTACAGGTACGACACGTTATGTCGTGCCAAAGGGGAGTGGATAGAAAAAATGGCGAAGATGCGAAAAGTTGATTAATGCATTGAAAAAAATGAATTAATAATGAACTTGGGTAAAAGCGCCATCAAAATACGACACGACCTGTCGTATTTTGTGTTAGCCGGGAAAAGATATCTGCTACTTACTAAAATGATTTAGTGCTGAAAATATTTATAAGCCAATAAATAGACAGGTATTACGGAGTAACGCCCAGGCTATTTTAACGAGCCTGCTGTTTTATTGGCTCAAAAAACATATCCCATAGATGATCAGCCATACCCGCGTTAGTGAGCAAGGTATCCCTTGAGTAGCCAGGGCTGAAGACGCCCATTGATGGGCGAAAACCAAGGTTCTGGCCGTTAAAGCGGCTATGTCGTTAAACACATCACCACCATATGCCATCCGGCTCACTTCGTCGGCCAAATTAGTGTGATATTCTTTCCAGAATTTCTGTTGTATCCACAACATAAGGCGATGATTGATGGAGCAGTCTCTCAATTTTGAAATGTTGCGCAGCCAGTGGCCGGAACTGGCAGAACTCGCATGTATGGCAGAGCGCTATGTTCACTCCGATCCGGAAAGCTGCCTGGTTAAGCTGCGCAACTACACCGAATTGATGGTGCGCTGGTTGTATCGTCAGGAGCGGTTGCCGGAAGGTATTAAGGCTAATCTTTACGATTTAATGAACGCTGATGTCTTTACCAGCATGATGCCGGAAGCCATCATCATGAAAATGGATGCGCTGCGTATCCATGGCAACCGTGCCGCGCACGGCGGACGTATCAAAGCTAAAGATACTTACTGGCTGCTCAAAGAAGCGTATTTGTTGGGAATTTGGCTGTATGTTCGCTACGCCCACGGTAATGTTGATGACTGCCCCAAATTTACACTCCCTCCATTAACACAATCTTCAGGTCGTGCAGATGAAAAACGTCTGGAAGATGCAATCAAGGCTCAGGATGAAAGCCGTGAGCGCGAACTGGCGCTACAACGCGCACTACAGCAAGAACAGGAAAAGGCCGAACACCTCACTCAACGCCTGAATGAAGCCAGAGCGCGTAACCAGCATGTTGCCGATATTCTCTCTATTGATGAAGCGGAAACCCGCCGTCGCCTGATTGACTCTCGCTTACTTGCAGCCGACTGGAATGTAGGGGAAGAACTTAAAAACACGGATCAAGTCACACAAGAACATCCAGTCAAAGAGCAACCCACCACCTCTGGTGACGGTTATGCAGACTATGTCTTGTGGGATGAGGCACACAAACCGTTGGCGGTGGTGGAAGCAAAAAAAACCAGCGTCAATGCCGAGCAAGGACGAATTCAGGCCCGGCTGTATGCAGACTGGCTGGAAAAAGAATACGGTCAGCGTCCGGTCATCTTCTACACCAACGGCTATGATATCTGGCTGTGGGATGACCATAAAACTCATGGTTATCCCCCGCGTCGGGTGTTTGGCTTCTACAGCAAGGAAAGCCTGCAATATCTTATTCAGCAGCGTGAAACCCGTCTGCCGCTGAACAGAGTGCCACACGTAAAAGATAACGAAGGTAAGGCCGTTGCCGGACGTTTGTACCAGCTCGAAACCATTGCCCGCGTCAGTGAACGGTTTACCAACAAGTACCGACAATCGTTAATTGTTCAGGCTACGGGTACAGGCAAAACCCGCGTGGCAATTGCACTAAGCAAACTGATGATTGATGCCCGCTGGGTAAAACGCGTCCTGTTTCTTTGCGACCGTAAAGAACTGCGTAAACAGGCGGCAAATGCCTTTAATCAATTCACCAATGAGCCGCTGTATGTGGTCGGGAAATCGAAAAAAGCAGACAGGCAGAATGCCAGAATCTACATCGCTACCTATCCCGGTATGATGAAAATCATGGACCATTTCGATGTCGGTTATTTCGATTTGATCATCGCCGATGAATCCCACCGCTCTATCTACAACGTCTACGGCGATCTGTTTAAGTATTTTGATGCCCTCCAGATTGGCCTGACGGCCACGCCAATTGACATGGTGAGTAAAACCACTTTCGGCCTGTTTGGTTGTGAAGGACGTATTCCTACCGCCAACTACAGCCTGGAAGATGCCATCGCCGATAACAATCTGGTTCCCTATGAGGTTGTCACACACACAACAGAATTCCTGCGCGAAGGTATCAAACGGGAGAAATTAAGCGACGCACAAATCCGCGAGCTGGAAGAACAAGGCATAGATCCCAATACGCTGGAGTTTGATGGCAAGGCGCTGGATGAGGCGATCTACAACAAAGACACCAACCGCTATATCCTGCGTAACCTGATGGAAAATGGCCTGAAAGATCGGGACGGCCAGTTGCCTGGTAAAACCATCATTTTCGCCCGTAACCACAAACACGCGCTGCTGTTGAATGAATTGTTCGACGATATGTACCCACAGTTTGCCGGGCGCTTCTGCCAGGTCATCGACAACTACGATCCCCGCGCCGAGCAACTGATTGATGATTTTAAAGGGCTGGATGAAAGCACCAACAAAGAGCTGACCATCGCTATCTCCGTTGACATGCTCGATACCGGTATTGATGTCCCGGAAATTGTGAATCTGGTCTTTGCCAAACCGGTCAAATCAAAAGTGAAGTTCTGGCAGATGATTGGCCGTGGTACGCGCCTCTGTCCGGGGTTGTACGGTTACGACGATAACGGCAAACCGCTGGATAAACAGAAATTCCGCATTTTCGATCACTGGGGCAATTTTGAGTATCACGAGCTGCATACCGAAGAGGCGGAAGTCACAGCGACAAAATCGCTTGCGCAAAAAACGCTTCGAAGCGTGGGTTATGCTGGGGGCCGCTGCGCAGCGTAAATTCGACAAACAGGCGGTGGATTTAGTTGCTCACCAGCTTCGCGAGCAAATCAACGCACTGGATGAAAAGTCGATTGCCGTACAGGAAAAATGGCAGCAGAAAGCGCAGTACAGTGATGAAAAGGTGCTGCGCCAGCTTTCTCCGAAAACACAGCAGGATCTGCTATCTGTTCTGGCCCCGTTGATGCAGTGGCTGGACGTGCGCGGGCAAAGCGATGCCATACGCTTTGATATGGATATTCTGGCGGCGCAAACTGCCCGTTATACCAACCCGGAAGAGCTGGATGTTCTCTGGCCGATCATCGTCGAAAAAGTGGAGCGCCTGCCGCCGCATTTGGCGCAGGTGCAGCAACAGGGACAACGAATCAATCAGCTTCGTGATTTAAGCTGGTGGAAGCAGGCCAGCCTGGAAGAGCTGGAGGATATTCGCATTCATTTGCGCGGTATCATGCACCTGATGGAAAAAGACGCGACGCCTAAATTTGGTTCGATACAGGTGGATATTACCGAAGATGCGAACCTGATCCAGACGGAGACCCGCAAAACTAATATCCGCTCGATTGATTTCAAACTCTATCGCCAGCAGGTTCAGGGGGCGCTGGAGCCGCTGTTCCAGCAAAACCCGGTTCTGAAGAAAATCCGCAACGGCGAGCCAGTCACGCAAAACGAGCTGGATGAGCTGGCGAAGCTGGTGCTGATCCAGAACCCCAACGTTGATATTCGTGCGTTGAAAGAGTTTTATCCGCAGGCAACCGCCAGCCTGGATAAACTTTTGCGTACCATCATCGGGATGGACAGCGACGCGGTGGAAGTGCGTTTTGCCCAGTTCGCCGCTGATAACAGCCTGACCAGCCAACAACTGCGCTTCCTGTCATTGCTGAAAAACCACATTCGCGATTACGGCACCATTGAAATGCGGCAGCTCTTTGAACAGCCTTTTACGCATATCCACAACGAAGGCGTTACCGGTGTGTTCCCTGATATAGCGCAAATCACCCGCCTGCAAAAGATAGTCGAAGAGCTGGGTGTTGTGACCGACGCAGCGACGGTATAATACACGCATGACAAGCCCCGGCAGCGGGGCTTTTGTATTTAAAACAGGATATAAACGCTAACAATGATTACTGGCGACTTAAAAAGTAAAATCGACGGACTATGGGAAGATTTCTGGGTGGGTGGTATCACCAACCCGCTGACCGTAATCGAACAGATCACCTATCTGATGTATTCCCGGATGCTGGATACCCAGGAACAACGCGACGAAAAGCGTAAACAAATCGCGGGTATTGATTTTAAACCGCGTTTTGCGCCAGAACAGCAGGAGTTCCGTTTCAGTCACTATAGCAACCTTGGCTCGGATGAGATGATGGAAGTGGTGCGCGATGGCGTATTCCAGCATTTCCGTCAGCTCGGCCAGGCCGATGCTTCGAAGGTGACGCTGCTGGGCAACTTTATGAAAGATGCTCGTCTGGAGATTGTTAAGCCGTCATTGCTGACCAAAGCGGTTGAGGTAATCAAAAACCTGCCATTGGATCGCGGCGACACCAAAGGCGACCTTTACGAATACTTGTTAAGCAAGCTGACAACTGCCGGAATCAACGGACAGTTCCGCACACCGCGCCACATTATCCGCACGATGGTTGAAATGATGGAGCCGAACCCGGCCCGAGGCGAGACGATTTGCGATCCCGCCTGTGGCACCGGTGGTTTTCTGGCAACCAGCTATGAATATCTGCTGGAGAAGTACAGCTCGCTGGAATCCATTCATACTGAGATTGGCACCAACGAACGTGGCGAGCTGGAAGAGCAAAAAATCTTTACCGGCGATCTGCTGACACCGTGGCGTAACCATGTGGATAACAACATGTTCCACGGTTACGACTTTGACACCACAATGCTACGTATCGCCGCCATGAACCTGATTATGCACGGCGTGGATGCGCCTGATATCCACTATCAGGACACAATGAGCCAGAGTTTCAGCACAAACTTCCCGCAGGCCAGTAAAAACGCCTTCAACCTGATTCTGGCGAACCCGCCGTTTACCGGTTCACTGGACGAAGAAGATATCGACTCCACGCTGTCGGCAATGGTGAAAACCAAAAAAACCGAACTACTGTTCCTGGCGCGTATTCTGCAAATGCTGAAAGTGGGCGGGCGCAGTGCCACTATCGTGCCGCAGGGCGTGCTGTTTGGCTCTAGCAAGGCGCACCAGTCACTTCGCAAAACGCTGGTGGAAGATAACCAACTGGAAGCGGTGATCAATCTGCCTTCTGGTGTATTTAAACCTTACGCTGGCGTGGCGACGGCGATCCTGATCTTTACCAAAGGCGGTCAAACGGATGAGGTCTGGTTCTACGATCTACAAAATGACGGCTACAGCCTGGATGATAAGCGCAACCCGATAAAAGACAACGATCTGCCGCATCTGCTGGCAAGCTGGAAGCATTACCGTACTTTACGCGGGCTACCGGTTGATAACTTTATGGGTAAGAAGTTAGCCTCGTTGCTTAAACAGCAGTACCCGGAAGGGATTAATGCTGGCGTTGATTTTAAAGATCGCACGCAGGCGGCGTTTGTTGTACCGAAAGCGGATATTGCTGCGCAGAAATACGATCTATCCATCAACCGTTATAAAGAAGTCGTGTATCAGGCGGAGGAATATGAAGATCCGAAGGTGATATTGAAGCGGTTAAAGGATCTGGAAAAAGAGATTCTGGCGGATTTGGATGAGCTGGAGGGGATGCTGTGAGTTCGGCGATGGTGAAGTTAGGGGATGTTATTAATGTTCACTACGGAAAAGCATTAAAAGCTGATCAGCGTGTATCGAATGGAAGTGTCCATGTTTTTGGTAGTTCAGGAATTGTCGGCAACCACGATAAAACGCTTTGCAGCTATCCCACGATAATTATTGGCCGCAAAGGCAGCGTTGGTGCTATTACCTGGGCTCCAAGCGGAGGCTGGATCATTGATACTGCTTATTACGTTGAGATCAAAGATAATAATAAGTTAGATCTCCGATACTTGTTTTATATTCTGAGCGGAATTGATCTCACTAAGAAAACGATTACCACAAGTATTCCTGGATTAAATAGAGACGATCTCTATGATACATTTATTAAATTACCACCTTTTGAAGAGCAGAAACGAATTGTGGATCTTCTCGATAAAGCTGAGGGTATACGCCAAAAACGTGAGCAATCCATCAAACTGGCTGATGATTTTTTGCGTGCTACGTTTGCTACAATGTATGGGAATCCTATTACAAACCCCAAAAAATGGCCTGTCCATCTTATGGGAGAAATTATTGAATTTAAAGGTGGAAATCAACCACCTAAAAGTGATTTTATTTTTGAACCTAAACAGGGTTATATTAGATTAGTACAAATTAGAGATTTTAAATCCGATAAATATGCGACGTACATTCCGCAAGAAAAAGCAAAACGTATTTTCGAAGTTGATGATGTTATGATTGCTCGTTATGGGCCACCTGTGTTTCAAATACTTAGAGGTTTATCCGGCAGCTACAATGTAGCTTTAATGAAAGCTTCACCCAAAGAAAATATTAGGAAGGGGTTTATATTCTATCTTCTACAACTTCCGGAATATCATGATGTTGTTGTAAAAAACTCTGAAAGAACAGCAGGACAAACCGGTGTAAATCTTGAACTATTAAACAAATTCAATGTTCCCCTCCCACCTATATACTACCAAGATGAGATATTAGATAGATTAGCTAGAATTGAAAAATTTAAAGAAAAAATAGAAATATCATTAAATCATTTAGAAATACAATTTTTATCACTACAGAAGAGATTAATGGGTTTTTAAATCCTTAGTATCGAAATAAACATTAATTTATTATATTAAATTAAGATATTTTAGGAAATTAAGGCGTCACTCTTAGGTAACGCCTTTTTTTACTATCTCGCCCCCTAAGAAGGTTATATCTTACTTAATACCTGTGACTATTTTTGATATAATCATAAATACACACTAATTTGCAAAAATTACTTGACAATACCTGAGTATTCATAGCTTCATCTATATGTTTTTTCAATATTTTGAGAAGCTCTCCCATATCGCGCTTGATTAATCCAGGCTCCATATAAGGCATCATTCTTAAAAAGAAAGTGAAATCATAAGCAAGATATAACTCATTGACCCCCACCTTGACCTCAGGAACGGTTTCAGAGCGTCGTTTATCCCATCCTTGAGACTGAAAACTAACAGGAGTGATATTTAATCGTGATAAAACGCCACCTGAGAGTTCTGTTTCATTAATTATACTCCCATCAGGATTAATTAATTTAGCGTGATTTAAGAAGTGAAAAATAGGAATGCGCGCATTGCCTTTGCATATATTTGGCAAAACATCATTAACAACACATCCCCAATCATAATATCCATTTTCAAATACAACCCCTCGGATGAGATCTACACGCTCCAGTCCAACCAATCCTTTAGTTGCCATCGATTCCGATTTTTTACCATCGAAATAGCACCATATCCCACAACAAACTCAGTTGTACTGACCCCTTCTTCAATTTTCTCTGAATCCCTCACATATAATTTTCCTTTCGGATCATCAGTTAAGACCAACTCATAAAGTTCATCTTTTATCATTCGGAATAAATGTGCTGGAATCCTTTTTTTAGTTTCACTCAGCACCTCAAATATTTCTTTATAGGATGGTGCCTGAACATATTTTACCGGGATTTTTTTATGAATCACAGAATCACTAATATCAGCCTCTTCAAGTTCAGGTTTCCATTCAACAAACAATAATTTATTCTGTAAAAAATCCAGGTAATGACTCCAACTTACTGATAGTGTTTTATGTTCAGATAATGCCCGATGACCTTGTCATGCAACTCCACCGATTTTGAGAACGACAGTGACTTCCGTCCCAGCCTTGCCAGATGTTGTCTCAGATTCAGATTATGTCGCTCAATGCGCTGAGTGTAACGCTTGCTGATAACGTGCAGCTTTCCCTTCAGGCGTGATTCATACTGCGGCCAGCCATCCGTCATCCATACCACGACCTCAAAGGCCGACAGCAGGCTCAGAAGACGCTCCAGTGTGGCCAGAGTGCGTTCACCGAAGACGTGCGCCACAACCGT
>NZ_MECT01000071.1:0-8391 GCF_001722145.1 Shigella sp. FC1544 | reverse complement strand
ACTGTTACGACAACGCTCCGATGGAAAGCTTCTGGGGAACGCTGAAAAATGAGAGCCTGAGCCACTATCGTTTTAATAACCGGGATGAAGCCATCTCAGTAATACGGGAATACATTGAGATTTTCTACAATCGTCAGCGTCGTCACTCTCGTCTGGGGAATATCTCCCCGGCAGCCTTCAGGGAAAAATATCATCAGATGGCTGCTTAAAAAAAGAACAAATGGTAGTGTCCGCTATTGCCAGTACACCTCAACTGGAGGGCAGCAGCGGTAAAGCGTTGCGCCAGTGTATTGCGGCGGTCAGGCGTGGCGGCATTGTTAGCGTACCGGGCGTCTACGCTGGATTTATTCACGGTTTCCTGTTTGGTGACGCCTTTGATAAAGGGTTGACGTTTAAAATGGGACAGACCCACGTTCACGCATGGCTGGGAGAATTATTACCGTTAATTGAGAAAGGATTACTGAAACCAGAAGAAATTGTTACCCACTATATGCCGTTTGAAGAGGCCGCCCGGGGATATGAGATTTTCGAAAAACGTGAAGAGGAGTGCCGTAAGGTGATTCTGGTACCCGGTGCACAAAGCGCAGAGGCGGCGCAGAAGGCAGTTTCAGGTCTGGTGAATGCGATGCCGGGGGGAACAATATGATCGTCAGGAGTGGTTTTCGAGGTAAAGGACAGCCATGACGATAATCGCCGCCATAATCAGAAATCCTATCAGGATGTAAAATGCTTCTGCCATGGTTATTCCCACAAACGAAACGGAATAATTTTGCAGCAAAAGTGAACAGTGAGAACCAGGAAAAATTGCTGATTTTGCGTAAAGAGGATGCGAGTGCATCCTCTGGGCAAAGCGAGTTATCGCTTGTGCAGATGGGATTAAAGCAGGTAGTCGCCAGCAGCTTCTGGCTGGTATTCGAGTTCCAGCACTTCAAGGTGGGTTGCAACGCCGCCCGGAAGTTCCCAGTGAATGGAATCGCCAACGCGCAGCCCCAGCAGTGCGGCACCTACCGGAGCCATAACGGAAAGCTGAGTATTGCTATCGGTCATTTTTGCCGGATACACCAGCGTGCGCACACGCACTTCGCCATCGCTAAGATTGCGGAATTTAACCCGGCTGTTCATTGTCACCACGTCGTGTGGCATCTCTTCTGGCGAACACATTTGGGCGCGATCCAACTCTGCGTTTAACGAGTCGGCGATTGGCAAACCAGCATAGGCGGGGTGCTCCAGCAGAATATCGATGCGTTCGGCATCCAGGTCGTTAATGATGATAGTTGGTCTGGACATTTTTACTCCATGTCGTCGGTACTGCGAGTGTCGCAGATAAACATACCCAAAAGAAAACCCTCACCGTCAGGCGGCGAGGGTTTAACTCACATGATGATACTGACTGTTGCTCACTCTTTGAAGTGATTTGCGTCACATTCAGGGAATTCCTCAATGCAGCGCATTATGTATAATTCTTAATCGTCACGGTTTATGGAAGACGAATTAGCGTGTTTTGTAAATCAGATGATTAATAACCCACTTTATCAATCACAAAGGTTTTGCCACAGTTGCCTGGGTGTGGTTGTGGCAAGAATGAGTTTGCAGAAAGCGGAGCGTTGATGGCGTCAGCTTTGATCGAGATCTGAATTTCAGTCAAATACGCAGGGTTACCCTGGCACGTTAGCTTAACTGCTTTCACGTTCTCTTTTCCCCAGCTTTTGGCAAAGGCGGCGTCAAAGTCACGGCGGCTCACTGTTTTACCGTAATTATCCGCAAGGAATTTTCCGGCTTCGCTCTCTTTAATTTCTTGATTCAGGCGTACCATCGTACCGAAGTATGCGTCCGGATCAAAACCAAAGCAGGCACCGTGTTTGGCATATTCGTAGCGTTCTAGGCAGGAACGTCCGCCAGCTCCTGGCATGACTTCACTTAGTTTAGCGGCCGTTTCCAGTGATAACCCGGTTTCCGGCGATGAACACATCCGGCTGGCGTGCGCTTCTGGTAGATTCGGGATTGGGCGAGTAGCGCAACCGAAGCGCATCCAGCGGCGTTCATCAACACCACGGGCAGCAACCGATTTAGGCAATCCTGGCCACAGACCATGTACGGTCAGAAAATCAGCTTTGTTGGTCGTTTCGGTTTGCAGGCGACATTCATCTCGTTCGTTACGATTTCGATCGTGTTGACTCTGGCAAAATCCGGTTTGCCAGGAGAGGGCCAGGACATAGCGATCAAAATCGCCATACTGTTTTGCCTGCAACGGCGGGCTGGTTTATTTTCATTTTTCACCTGTTTCTCATGCGGGGGTCTTTTGACGAGCTGCCGCGTCCTGGCGGGAGTGCTCAAGCAGGTTCTGCAAATAATGCAGCGTGACTGCAGGGACCAGCGGCGCGATAGCCGTGAGATCGTTTTTCGCCAGCAGTTGACGTACCCGGGAAGCGGATATCGGCATCTCCTGGTAACGCAGCCGCTCAATTTCAACCAGTTCGATGGGCGGTGCGGAGATAGTCGGCGTTTTCAGCCAGTAGCGCATATCCTGGTTGTACTGGGCGGTAACGCGACAAAAGGGTTCAGTACCGACAAAGCGGTGAGTTACACCCAGTGCGGGAGCGAGGTACTGACGGAAAATCTTCAGATCAATTTCGGTGTAACAATGGTTAATGACGCTCTGTTCTTTAATGAAGTAGCAAGGGAACGTAGCGCGGGAGATGATGTATTCGGAGCCGCGATGCACAGTCAGGCGTGGAATATCGGCGGTGCCTTTTAACACCAGATCCAGCCGGTCTTCATAGGGGAAGCGTGAAGAATCTTCTTTGACTAAAAACAGATGCAACCAGTCGCACTGTGCCGCAGCTTGTTGAATCAGATAACGGTGACCATTCGTAAAGGGATTGGCGTTCATCACAATGCAGCCAATCTTGTTCCCTGGATGACGAAATTTTTTCAGCGATTCGGCATAGCGTTTCAGTCGTGTGGCGCTGTTTTCCATCAGCACCATCACGCCGGGTACGCTGGTCAGCGTGGAAAAACCGCACTGGCGGAACAGCGCCTCGTATTCGGTTTTGGTATAAATAAACAGATGCATGCTGTGCCGCTCATAGGCGAGGTTTATCAGTTCAGTGGCTAATGTCAGCGCCAGTCCTTCACCGCGAACGGATTCACTGATAGCAACGCATTTAATAATATTTCCGGCAATTCCACCGCACGCGATAAGCTTTTCATCGCGGGTTACGGTAATAAATACTTCGACTGTGGTGTCAACGCTCAAATCATTTTCATGCAGGAATTGGGCGATTTCCGCCATTTTTTTATTTTCTGAACGTTTTACGCGGGTGAAAATATCATTGCCGAACATAATAAATAGTATCCTGAAGGTGCATGTTGTTATCGATTTGCAACGAATGTTGTTCAATGTTGCAAACTGATAACCTTTTATTTTCACTTGGGAGAAAGGGGGGTGATCGAGGTATATCTTTTTCTCCTTTCGCTATACATCCTAAGGAGTATTTCGGCGTGAAATTTTGATTTATTTCACATAGAGTTAGTGGTTTTTTATTTATTTATTTATTTAATGGTTTAAGTTTTTTAATTAATGTAATTACGAAATGACCTGCAGGTTTAAGTGATTTAATTGATTTAATGAATAAAATTTGCCACGATCATAATTAATATCTATGTATTTTGATTCAACATTTTAATTACATCTGTCAAAGAGGCTCGGGACAACCCGCAAGGAAAACAATGTTGCAGCTTAACGAGAATAAACAGTTTGCATTTTTCCAAAGACTGGCATTTCCGCTGCGTATCTTTTTGCTGATTCTGGTGTTCTCAATATTTGTCATTGCAGCCTTGGCGCAATATTTTACGGCCAGTTTTGAGGACTATTTAACGCTTCATGTACGCGACATGGCAATGAATCAGGCGAAAATTATTGCCTCCAATGACAGTGTCATCTCTGCGGTGAAAACGCGTGACTACAAACGGATGGCGACCATCGCTAACAAATTACAAAGAGATACCGATTTTGATTATGTGGTGATTGGCGACCGGCACTCGATCCGCCTTTACCATCCTAATCCGGAGAAAATTGGTTATCCTATGCAGTTCACCAAACAGGGCGCGCTGGAGAAAGGGGAGAGCTACTTCATTACCGGGAAAGGGTCAATGGGGATGGCGATGCGCGCCAAAACGCCAATCTTTGATGACGATGGAAAAGTCATCGGCGTGGTGTCGATTGGCTACCTGGTGAGTAAAATCGATAGCTGGCGGGCTGAGTTTTTATTACCGATGGCAGGTGTGTTTGTCGTGCTGTTAGGGATTCTGATGTTGCTGTCGTGGTTCCTGGCCGCGCATATCCGTCGGCAGATGATGGGCATGGAGCCAAAGCAAATCGCACGCGTGGTCCGTCAGCAAGAGGCGCTGTTTAGTTCGGTTTATGAAGGGCTGATTGCGGTGGATCCGCACGGTTACATTACCGCCATCAATCGTAACGCAAGAAAGATGCTGGGGCTGAGTTCCCCCGGACGGCAATGGTTGGGTAAACCCATTGCTGAAGTGGTCAGGCCCGCCGATTTCTTTACCGAACAGATTGATGAAAAACGTCAGGATGTGGTGGCTAACTTTAACGGTCTGAGCGTTATTGCCAATCGGGAAGCTATTCGTTCAGGTGATGATTTGCTGGGGGCCATTATCAGCTTTCGCAGTAAAGACGAAATTTCCACCCTCAATGCGCAACTGACGCAAATAAAACAATACGTTGAGAGCCTTCGTACATTGCGACACGAGCATCTCAATTGGATGTCGACGCTCAATGGTCTGTTGCAGATGAAAGAGTATGATCGCGTGCTGGCGATGGTGCAGGGGGAGTCTCAGGCCCAGCAACAGCTTATTGACAGCCTGCGCGAGGCGTTTGCCGATCGCCAGGTGGCGGGGCTGCTTTTTGGTAAAGTGCAGCGCGCCCGGGAACTGGGGCTAAAAATGATCATTGTCCCCGGTAGCCAGCTTTCGCAACTGCCGCTAGGACTGGATAGCACCGAGTTTGCAGCCATTGTGGGCAATTTACTTGATAACGCCTTCGAAGCCAGCCTGCGTAGCGATGAAGGCGATGATGTGGTGATTGAAGTCGCCGATCAGGGCTGCGGCGTTCCAGAGTCTCTACGAGACAAAATATTTGAGCAGGGGGTCAGTACGCGTGCTGACGAGCCCGGTGAACATGGCATTGGGTTGTACTTGATTGCCAGCTACGTAACGCGCTGCGGTGGTGTTATCACTCTCGAAGATAATGATCCCTGCGGTACCTTATTTTCAATCTATATTCCGAAAGTGAAACCTAATGACAGCTCCATTAACCCTATTGATCGTTGAGGACAAAACGCCGCTGGCAGAGATGCATGCGGAATATATTCGTCACATTCCCGGATTCAGTCAGATATTACTGGCGGGAAACCTGGCGCAGGCCCGAATGATGATCGAGCGTTTTAAGCCGGGGCTAATCTTGCTCGATAACTATCTTCCTGACGGCAGAGGGATTAATTTATTGCATGAACTGGTGCAGGCGCATTATCCCGGCGACGTGGTGTTTACCACTGCAGCCAGCGATATGGAAACGGTGTCTGAAGCCGTACGTTGTGGTGTATTTGATTATCTCATTAAGCCCATTGCCTATGAACGGCTGGGGCAAACGCTAACCCGTTTCCGCCAGCGTAAACATATGCTGGAAAGTATTGATAGCGCCAGCCAGAAGCAAATTGATGAGATGTTTAATGCCTATGCTCGCGGTGAACCTAAAGACGAACTGCCGACCGGCATTGATCCCTTGACGCTAAACGCGGTGCGAAAACTGTTTAAAGAGCCTGGTGTGCAACATACGGCAGAAACGGTGGCGCAGGCACTGACCATCAGCCGCACCACTGCCAGACGTTATCTTGAATATTGCGCCAGCCGCCATCTGATTATTGCTGAAATTGTTCACGGCAAAGTTGGCAGACCACAACGCATATACCACAGTGGGTGACATGATAAAGCCGGAGGAAACTTGCCTCCGGCATTACTATTTACTTGCCTGTGACCGCTGCTGCCGTTCCTGGCACCATCAGCTCTGTAGCAACGATAACAATCACCAAACCAACAAGCACCGGTACCGAGGTGCGTTTTACGACTTCAAACGGCGAGATCTTCGCCATCCCGGCAACCGCAACGACTACGCCAGAAACGGGCGAAAGGGTACGGCCAAGGTTTGACGCCTGCAGCATCGGGATAGTCAAATACGCCGGGTTAATGCCGGAAGAGTGCGCCAGTTTCGGGATCATCTCAACAAACGCATAAAACGGCGCATTGCCTGAACCGGTCGTGACTGCCGCCAGTATTGTCAGAATCACCAATACCAGCATCAGGATGATACTCGCCGAACCAAACGAGGTAGCGATAGAAATCAGACTTTGAATAAAGCCGATGGTGCTAAGCCCCTGAGCGAATACCCCAGCGGCAACCAGCAGCATCACCACGTTAGCAAACGCATCTGCCATCCCGCGATAAGCCACTTCCAGACCAGAGAAAACTTTCTGGGTATTAAAGCTGCGGAGGAACTCCAGAATGGAGGCAATCAGCATACAAATCACCAGAATAGTGATGATGTGTAATTGCGGACCCCATTTACCGTCAAAAATCAGTACACCGATGATCGGCGTGAACGGCAAAATGGCATAAAACGCAGGAGCAGTGGTGGTGATTTCACTGACATCTAACATTTCATGAGAGATGTGCTCTTTTTTATCCAGATAACGTTGCCAGAAGAAGTGGGCGATCGCCATGCCGATAATTGCAGCAATTGAGATAGGCAGCGTCGTTTTGAAGGCGAAGTCAATCAGCGACATTTCGGAAGCTTGCGCCGCCAGCACCACATCCCCTGAAGTCGGTGCGAGAATAATCGCCGCCGGGGAGGCACAAATGGCAGCAGCTGCGCCACGACTGATACCAACGTTTACCATCACCGGAAATAGGGTTGCCATCAGCAAAACACCCAGACCGGTTGCGGAAGAGACGGCCAGAGACATCAGACAGGCGACAAAATAGGCGGCAATCATCAGCAGGTAAGGGGAGTTAATATACTGCAATGGTTTTGACGCCAGCTTGACCACCATATCATTCGCGCCGATATGGGTCATGTAAGCGGCAAATCCACACAGCATCATAATCATCATGCCGAGGTCGCCGCCGCGGCTCATTAGTAATATTTTAACGTATTCAACGATATCCGTGGCGCTGTAGCCTGTTGAAGCCTGGCTGGACGGTAACACTTTGTGCCCCATAATGGCACTGATAATCAGCAATAACAGGCCACCGACAAATAACACACCAGTGGCGGAATACCCTTTAATGATGTAGCGAGCTACACCCACAATAACCACAACCCCAATAAGGAGTTCAATGAATGTCAGCATAATTTTTCCTGTCTCCAGGCCCCAAAGTAAATAATAAAAAATTCCTAAAGATTAAGGAAAAAATATGCCCAATAAATTGGCGATGAATGCTGATTAAAATCAAGAAAAACTGCCATTAAGACATTGAAGTTGCTGTTTTTATACATAGATAACAAAACGCATATTTAGCGGTTGGCAATTATCACATAATAATGTGTGCAAATTGATGGTGGATTGATGCAAATTTGTTAATTGCAATGGTGTTAGCTGCGGCTGTGCGCTCAAAAAATAATCTAACATGAGCATAGGTTGACGATATATATTATATACTTCGTTAAGATGATTGTTGTATCTCGTTAAAAAATAAAATAATTTTTCCTTGATTGCATTTTGTCATCAAAAAAGACTTGGTTTTTCTTTTTTGACTATTCCCATCGCAGAAAACGACGCATCATCTTTAATCGATGCGCGGAAATATTTAACTTGAACAAGCGGAAATAAATAGAGCAGCTATTCAGATTATTCTTTATGTTGGGTCTATTAAGGTTATGTTAATTGTAGCTTTGCTATGCTAGTAGTAGATTTTTGATAAATGTTTTATGGTCACAAATGAACGTGAGTAAATATGTCGGGTAATGACTCCAACTTATTGATAGTGTTTTATGTTCAGATAATGCCCGATGACTTTGTCATGCAGCTCCACCGATTTTGAGAACGACAGCGACTTCCGTCCCAGCCGTGCCAGGTGCTGCCTCAGATTCAGGTTATGCCGCTCAATTCGCTGCGTATATCGCTTGCTGATTACGTGCAGCTTTCCCTTCAGGCGGGATTCATACAGTGGCCAGCCATCCGTCATCCATATCACCACGTCAAAGGGTGACAGCAAGCTCATAAGACGCCCCAGCGTCGCCATAGTGCGTTCACCGAATACGTGCGCAACAACCGTCTTCCGGAGCCTGTCATACGCGTAAAACAGCCAGCGCTG
>NZ_MECT01000070.1:0-8475 GCF_001722145.1 Shigella sp. FC1544 | reverse complement strand
CAGCGCTGGCTGTTTTACGCGTATGACAGGCTCCGGAAGACGGTTGTTGCGCACGTATTCGGTGAACGCACTATGGCGACGCTGGGGCGTCTTATGAGCTTGCTGTCACCCTTTGACGTGGTGATATGGATGACGGATGGCTGGCCACTGTATGAATCCCGCCTGAAGGGAAAGCTGCACGTAATCAGCAAGCGATATACGCAGCGAATTGAGCGGCATAACCTGAATCTGAGGCAGCACCTGGCACGGCTGGGACGGAAGTCGCTGTCGTTCTCAAAATCGGTGGAGCTGCATGACAAAGTCATCGGGCATTATCTGAACATAAAACACTATCAATAAGTTGGAGTCATTACCCATTACGGCAACAATAAGGGTTCTCGGTGTTTTTCCTGGAACATGGTAAAGTAAGGACATTCTTAACCCCCACTTTGAGGTGCCCGATGGAAAAGACCACAACGCAGGAGTTATTAGCGCAGGCTGAAAAAATCTGCGCGCAGCGTAATGTGCGCCTGACCCCACAGCGCCTGGAAGTGTTGCGCCTGATGAGTCTGCAGGATGGCGCTATCAGCGCTTATGATCTGCTTGATTTACTGCGCGAAGCTGAACCGCAAGCCAAGCCGCCAACGGTTTATCGCGCGCTGGATTTTCTGCTTGAGCAAGGTTTTGTGCATAAGGTGGAATCCACCAACAGTTATGTGCTCTGTCATCTGTTCGACCAGTCCACCCATACTTCAGCCATGTTTATTTGCGATCGCTGCGGCGCAGTGAAAGAAGAGTGTGCAGAAGGCGTGGAAGACATCATGCATACGCTGGCGGCAAAAATGGGGTTTGCCCTGCGGCATAATGTGATTGAAGCACATGGGCTCTGTGCGGCATGCGTGGAAGTGGAAGCGTGTCGTCATCCTGAACAGTGCCAGCATGATCACTCTGTGCAGGTGAAAAAGAAATCGCGTTAAGAGGGCGTACATCCTTGTACACGTCGGGCAGGAGGGATTAATTACCAGCGATATTCATTGCGGGTTTCCCAATCCACGACCTCTTTTTCTGCCTGATCTTTCTGATAACCATAACGTTCCTGGATTTTACCGACCAGTTGATCACGTTTACCTTCAATGATCGTCATATCATCATCGGTCAGTTTGCCCCATTGCTCTTTCACTTTACCTTTAAACTGTTTCCAGTTACCGCCGGCTTCATCTTTATTCATAATCAAGACCTCATCGTTAGGTTGTGAATGAGAGTACGTTCACTTTTCTTCTGAACGTGAGATTAAGTGTAGTCAGCAATTTGGCTTAGGATTATTTATTCAGAATTTTTAACCGTCACGTTGCGGCAAACCAGGTACCGTTGCGCCAGTGACGCCGCCAGATAGCCGCCAGAGAAAGCCCGCGCAACGCCAGAAAGACGGTTAACGCCAGCCACAAAGCATGATTACCCAGCCACGGCAGCGTAAGGAGCGTCAGCGCAAAACCTGCGGCGGCCACCGCCATACTGTTACGCATTTCGGCTGCGCGCGTTGCGCCTATAAACATGCCGTCCAGCAGATAACACCAGACGCCAACCAACGGCAAAATCACCTGCCAGATAAGATAGCGGTCGGCCAGCTGCTGAATCTGGGTTAACGACGTCAGCAACGCAATGATGTGTTCCCCTGCCAGCAAATAAACTACCGAAAACAGTAACGCTACGATCCCCGACTGGCGGCACGCTGCCCGCCAGACATCCAGCAACTGGCTACCGTCGCGCGCACCGTACGCCTGACCGGAATGCGCTTCAACCGCGTAGGCAAAACCATCCAGCGCATAGGCGGTAAAGGTGAGTAGCGTCATCAGAACCGCGTTAACAGCGATAATGTCACTCCCCAGTCGCGCACCAAGTACGGTGATCGCGCCGAAACAGAGTTGCAACAACAGCGAACGCAGCATGATATCGCGGTTAAGCGCCAGCAAGCGACGGAAGTTTCCTCGCCAGGCAGTTTTCAGCATTTCGCCGGAAATTCCGCGTAGTTTGAGGATTTTACGCACCATTAGCAGACCAATCAGCAATGTTGCATATTCCGCAATAACAGTCGCCAGCGCCGCGCCCTGCACGTTCATATGCAGCCCCATCACCAGCCAGACATCCAGCACAATGTTGAGGATATTGCCGACCACTAACAAAATTACTGGCGCACGGGCATATTGCACGCCGAGTAACCAACCAAGTAATACCAGATTCGCCAGCGACGCCGGTGCGCTTAACCAGCGGATTTCAAGAAAGCGCCGCGCCTGTTCCAGGACTGCTTCACTACCGCCAACAATATGCAGTGCCAGATCGATAATCGGTGTACGCAGCAGCGCAATTAACGCCCCTGCCCCCAACGCCAACAGCAACGGTTGCACCAGCGCACGGGCTAATGCCTGAGGATTTTTGGCACCATAAGCCTGCGCAGTCAGCCCGGTGGTGCTCATGCGTAAAAACAGCAACAGCATAAAGAGAAAGCTGGTCGCCGTTGCACCAACCGCCACGCCGCCCAAATAAACTGGACTATCAAGATGACCAATTACCGCCGTATCGACCAGTCCCAGCAACGGAACGGTGATATTGAAGAAAATCATGGGTAAGGCGAGATGCCAGAGTGCTTTATCAGATGAAGTGAGGAATGCCATGCAGACAAGCCTGATGAAGAGAGATGAAAAACAAACCGCGACGCCTGGCGGCATCGCGGTCTCAGAGATATGTTACAGCCAGTCGCCGTTGCGAATAACTCCAACCGCCAGCCCTTCAATGGTGAAGCTCTGCTGACGAAGGTCAACGACAATTGGTTTAAACTCGCTATTTTCTGGCAACAGTTCGACTTTATTGCCCTGTTTTTTCAGGCGCTTAACGGTAACTTCGTCATCAATACGTGCGACAACGACCTGACCGTTACGTACATCCTGAGTTTTATGCACTGCCAGCAAGTCGCCATCCATAATGCCAATATCTTTCATCGACATCCCGCTGACGCGCAGCAGGAAATCAGCATTCGGCTTGAACAAGGAAGGATCGACCTGATAATGACCTTCAATATGCTGCTGCGCCAGAAGCGGTTCACCGGCAGCCACACGACCTACCAGCGGCAACCCTTCTTCCTCTTCCTGCAACAGACGAATCCCGCGTGATGCGCCGGAAACAATTTCAATAACTCCTTTGCGTGCCAGCGCCTTCAGATGTTCTTCAGCCGCGTTTGGGGAACGGAACCCCAAACGCTGCGCGATTTCCGCACGCGTCGGCGGCATACCTGTCTGGCTGATGTGATCACGGATGAGATCAAACACCTCTTGTTGCCTTGCCGTTAACGCTTTCATTCCGCCCCCTGGGTGTATATACAGTTATACTGTGAGTATATACAGCAAAAGGCGATTTTGGAACCATAAACTGCACAATAAACCAGAGATTTATCGAATTCTGGAAGGGTTATCCAAAATGCGACCATAACAGGATGCACCAGGTTATCACGGCGACGATAATCGCAATCAGCACCGCGGCGGATCCCATATCTTTTGCGCGTCCGGAAAGCTCATGGTATTCAGAGCCAATTCGGTCAACCACTGCTTCGATGGCGCTATTGAGGATTTCCACAATCATCACCAGCATCACGGAGCTGATAAGCAGCACGCGGGTAATTGCGTCCACATCCAGCCAGCAGGCGATGACCACCGCCAACAATACCGCTACGCCTTCCTGACGGAATGCCGCTTCGTTGATCCATGCAGCGCGTAAACCTTTCCAGGAATAGCCAGCAGCTTTGATAATTCGGGTGAATCCAGTGGTATTATTGGCCATTGAAAGAACCTTTTTACATTATGAGCGTCAATATCAGTGTACCGTTAAATCCGATGATTCGGGTTTGCGTAACGCCGCGCGAAACATGAGCGGATACCACAGAATTTCCCATGACTTTCTGCTATCCTTGCCGCGCATTTGCATTATTAACCAGAGGCTTTACATCGTTTATGTCCGGCTGGCCACGAATTTACTACAAATTACTGAATTTACCATTAAGCATCCTAGTAAAAAGCAAGTCTATTCCGGCAGATCCTGCCCCGGAACTGGGGCTGGATACCTCTCGTCCAATTATGTACGTTTTACCGTACAACTCGAAAGCAGATTTGCTGACGTTACGCGCCCAGTGTCTGGCTCATGACTTGCCTGACCCGTTAGAGCCGCTGGAAATCGACGGCACGCTACTGCCGCGCTATGTGTTCATTCACGGCGGGCCGCGTGTATTCACCTATTACACGCCGAAAGAAGAGTCTATTAAGCTGTTCCACGACTATCTCGATTTGCACCGTAGCAACCCAAATCTGGATGTGCAGATGGTGCCAGTATCGGTGATGTTTGGTCGCGCGCCGGGGCGTGAAAAAGGCGAAGTAAACCCGCCGCTGCGTATGCTTAACGGCGTACAGAAATTTTTCGCCGTACTGTGGCTCGGTCGCGACAGTTTTGTGCGTTTCTCGCCGTCAGTTTCGCTGCGCCGTATGGCGGATGAACACGGCACGGATAAAACTATCGCACAGAAACTGGCGCGCGTGGCGCGTATGCACTTTGCCCGTCAACGTCTGGCTGCTGTGGGCCCACGTCTGCCTGCTCGTCAGGATCTGTTTAATAAGCTGCTCGCCTCCCGCGCCATTGCCAAAGCGGTAGAAGATGAAGCGCGCAGCAAAAAAATCTCCCATGAAAAAGCGCAGCAGAACGCGATTGCGCTGATGGAAGAGATTGCGGCGAATTTCTCTTACGAGATGATCCGCCTGACTGACCGCATTCTGGGCTTCACCTGGAACCGACTTTATCAGGGCATCAACGTCCATAACGCCGAGCGCGTTCGCCAGCTGGCCCACGACGGTCATGAGCTGGTGTATGTGCCTTGCCACCGCAGTCACATGGACTACCTGCTACTTTCTTACGTGCTGTACCACCAGGGGCTGGTGCCGCCGCATATCGCCGCCGGGATCAACCTGAATTTCTGGCCGGCCGGGCCGATTTTCCGCCGTCTGGGGGCGTTCTTTATTCGCCGTACGTTTAAAGGCAATAAACTTTATTCCACCGTTTTCCGTGAGTATCTCGGCGAACTGTTCAGCCGTGGTTATTCCGTCGAGTATTTCGTGGAAGGCGGTCGTTCCCGTACGGGGCGTTTGCTGGATCCGAAAACCGGTACGCTGTCGATGACCATTCAGGCGATGCTGCGTGGCGGCACGCGTCCGATTACGCTGATTCCGATCTATATCGGTTATGAGCACGTCATGGAAGTGGGTACTTACGCCAAAGAACTGCGCGGTGCGACGAAAGAGAAAGAGAGCCTGCCGCAGATGCTGCGCGGTTTAAGCAAGCTGCGTAATCTCGGTCAGGGTTACGTCAACTTCGGTGAACCAATGCCGTTGATGACCTACCTTAACCAGCATGTACCTGACTGGCGTGAATCTATCGATCCCATCGAAGCGGTGCGTCCGGCATGGTTAACGCCGACGGTCAATAATATTGCTGCCGATCTGATGGTACGCATTAACAACGCAGGCGCGGCAAACGCCATGAACCTCTGCTGTACCGCGCTACTGGCATCACGTCAGCGCTCACTTACCCGCGAGCAGTTAACCGAGCAACTCAACTGCTACCTGGATCTGATGCGCAACGTACCTTACTCCACGGACTCTACCGTTCCTTCAGCCAGCGCCAGCGAGCTTATCGATCACGCGCTGCAAATGAACAAGTTTGAAGTTGAGAAAGACACTATCGGCGACATCATCATTCTGCCGCGCGAGCAAGCGGTGCTGATGACCTACTATCGCAACAACATTGCGCATATGTTGGTGCTGCCTTCGCTGATGGCGGCAATTGTCACCCAGCATCGCCACATCTCCCGCGACGTATTGATGGAGCACGTCAATGTGCTTTACCCAATGCTGAAAGCGGAGCTGTTCCTGCGCTGGGATCGCGACGAGTTGCCGGACGTTATTGATGCGTTGGCAAATGAGATGCAACGTCAGGGGCTGATTACCCTGCAAGATGATGAGTTGCATATCAACCCGTCGCATTCTCGCACGCTACAGCTGCTGGCCGCAGGCGCGCGCGAAACGCTGCAACGTTATGCCATCACCTTCTGGCTGTTGAGCGCTAACCCGTCGATCAACCGCGGTACGCTGGAGAAAGAGAGCCGCACCGTCGCGCAACGTCTCTCCGTGCTGCACGGTATCAACGCGCCGGAGTTCTTCGACAAGGCGGTGTTCAGTTCTCTGGTGCTGACGCTGCGTGATGAAGGGTATATCAGCGATAGCGGCGATGCCGAACCGGCAGAAACGATGAAGGTTTATCAGTTGCTGGCGGAGTTGATTACATCAGACGTGCGTTTGACGATTGAGAGTGCGACGCAGGGCGAAGGGTAACCAGAGAGAATTGCCGGATGCGGCGAAAACGCCTTATCCGGCATTCCATAATCTGCAAATTCAATAAATTGCGATGTGTTGTGTAGGCCTGAGAAGCGCCGCGCATCAGGCAACCCAGAAGAAAGCCGATGATCATCCGGCTTTTTTACATCATCAGAAATGCCAGTAACTCATTGCCAGCCCTAAAAATAGTACCAGACCAACATAGTTATTATTCATAAATGCTTTAAAGCAGGCTTCACGCTCGCGGTTGGCAATCAGTTTTTGTTGATAAACAAACAGCGCGCCAGCCACCAGAATTGACCAGTAATATCCCCAGCCTAAGCCATTTAACTCACCGATGATCGCCATCAGTGCCAGTACGCCAATCTGCAAAATACCAATAATCAATTTATCGTATTGGCCGAACAGGATTGCCGTGGATTTAATGCCAATCTTCACATCATCATCGCGGTCAACCATCGCATACTGCGTGTCGTAAGCCACCGCCCAGAGAATATTGGCGAGGAACATTAACCAGCAACTCAATGGCACCGACTCACTCACAGCGGCAAAAGCCATTGGAATCGACCAGCCAAACGCCGCGCCCAGCACCACTTGCGGGAGATGGGTATACCGCTTCATAAACGGGTACACCCACGCCAACGCCAGAGCGGCAATCGACAACAGAATGGTCATCGTATTCAGCGTCAGTACCAGTAAAAACGAAATCAGTACCAGCACTACAAACAGCGCGCGCGCCTCTTTCTCTGTTACCGCGCCGCTGGGAAGTGGTCGGTTCGCCGTGCGCTTAACATGACCATCAAACTTTCGGTCAGCATAATCATTCACCACACATCCGGCAGCGCGCATCAGCCAGACACCCGCGACAAATACCGCCAGGATCCAGAGCTGGGGAACGCCCGGTGTCGCCACCCACAACGCCCATAATGTTGGCCAGAGCAGCAGTAACGCGCCAATTGGCTTATCCGTACGCATTAAGCGATGAAACGCCAGCAGCTTATTCTGCGTCAGACTCCACTCCATATTTTTTTCCTCTTAGTACAACGGTGACGCCGGTAAAAACAGTTCTGTTAACAACAGCGGTTTACCGCTTAATCGCAGGCGGGAACGTCGCCCCCACAGCCCGGCATCACGGCCTATCTCAATAAAGTCCCGGGTTAATGTCGATGATGTGAACAGATAGCGTCCTAACGGCGTTTTACCCAATTTTTGTAACGCCAGCTCCGGCCCGCTTAACGTTGACACAGGAACGACGGTACGACCGGCAAGCCACGGTTCACCATCGGCACATAACAAAATTTCACGTAACCAGTAACGAGACTCTTTCGGCAGCAGCGGCAGTTCTTCGGGGATTTCATTCTGCTCGACAAACCCTTCGCGGATCATCGTCACGCTTACCGTTTTTCCCTGCTGTTCAAAACGTTTTGTCATGGAATCCTCCAGCAACAGCCAGTCGAGCAGTTGCGGATCCAGGGCAGGGATCTCTTTAAAATAGCGTAGCGCACGCAGTTGCGTTAACGCGGGGTGTGACATGCCGAACTCTCCGTTACATAACGTAAAGGCATTGTATCGCAGAAAAGTGTTTACGGGAGATGTAAAGCAAATTAAGTGATCTAATGCGCAACAAAAACGCAACAATCGCATGAAGTGGTAAATCGCTTTTGAACCTTACGCTTTGCCGATGCCCGCGCTGGCGAGGGCAACCATAGGGGCATCACCGCCCAGGATGCCAGGAACGGTGATGTTTTCCTTTACTTAAGCACCCTTATTCATTATACGATAAGCTCGCCAACTCGCAGTAAAAATGGGGAAAAGCGCATGTTTATCCTGAGATTTGGAGTTGAAAAGTGTTTCCTGAGTAAGATTAACAGGCAACATCTTATGTCTGGATTTATAGATACACGTGGAATTCCAATTGGTATCTTTTGTAGGATTCAACATATCATGTAAGGCAGTATGACTTTCCGTGAGACAGATGCTGGCCAACGTGGGATATTTAACGCGGGTTAACATCGTTGTCAGAGCCGCATGGGTGAGCTGTTGCTACACCCCGGTATTTCCACCACGGAGG
>NZ_MECT01000069.1:0-8578 GCF_001722145.1 Shigella sp. FC1544 | reverse complement strand
ACTGGCCGATAAACCGGGTCGGCGAACTGCTCCCCTGGCGCGTAGCACTGCCGACTGAATAACACATCCCCGTCAATACGGTTCTTGCTGCACGCTTACACTCATCACGCTGTTGGTGAATTTTTTTAAAGGCTTCTTCGCGGGTCATTTGCTTACCGTTTGCATCTTTTCCCCAATATGCATCCGCTGCTTTCTGCGCCGCCACCATTTGCTTATCAAACGCTTTCACTTCCTTTTCCAGCGCAGGAATCGAGTTCTTCTGGGTATTCAACGCAGATTCAAGCTGACTAAAGCGATAATTGAAATCTTCGCTATTCACGATCAGATATTTATTATTCGTTTTGATATCGTCGACCACCCGCCCACGATCGCTGGCTGCCGCCTGAAAAGAGTAAAAGTTCACCGACCAGCCAGACGCGGGCGTTCCTTTACTGGTTAACATAGCCGAGAATTTTACCGGTTTATCTTTCGTCCAGGTCTGTTCGAGCAGTTCGTAATCTGCCAACTGACCGACCCAGGTATAGAGATCGTCACTGGAAGAGACATCGCCTTCCGCTGACCAGGTGGCCTGATTACCCTTAGCATCAAGATTTTTTAAGGTGATAGCATCAAGCTTGAGAATGCCGTGATACTGCTTTTTGAATTGATCTTTTAAGATATTTTCAGTTGGCGGTTCGCCATCTGCCCAGGCATTACCAGTCATCAACATAAGCAGTGCCGTGCCAACAATCCATTGCTTTTTCACCCGAAAAACCTCACGCGGAATAATTTATTTCGTGATTATCACTAGGGTAATGAAAATTGGCAATGGACGTAAGTCTGAAGTGAAAAAGCCCCGGCACGATACCGGGGCGAGGTGATTAGTACTGATTGAAGATCTGCTGGATCTGCTGCGGATCTTTGGTTTGCGTCAGAGCCAGCTGCAGCAGGACGCGCGCTTTTTGCGGGTTCAGCGTGCCAGAGGCGACGAAGCCGTATTTCGCATCATCCACTTCAGCATCCTGAGTGGTAGCACCCGTCGGTACGCGGGAAGAACGCACTACTGCAGTGCCGTTTTTCGCGGCGGTTGCCAGGGTGTCGAACACGGATTTATACAGGTTACCATTACCCACACCAGCGCTAACGATGCCATCATAGCCCGCATCTACCAGTGCTTTAGCCGGAAGATCGGATGCGTTAGCGTAGTTATAAACGATGCCGACTTTCGGCAGCTCATTCAGCTTAGAGACATCGAATGGCGTATCGCTGGTGTGCTTACGTGCCGGGGTACGTTGGTAGTCAATCTTACCGTTGTGAATGTATCCCAGAGGACCGTAGTTAACAGACTTGAAGGTCGCTACGTCGGTGGTGTTGGTTTTGGTTACATCGCGACCGTCCAGTACGGTGTCGTTCATCACCACCAGCACGCCACGATTAGCGGATGCTTTATCAGCTCGGTCACTACCGCGTTATACAGGTTGAATGGACCGTCTGCGCTCATGGACGTGGACGGGCGCATTGCGCCGACCATCACCACCGGTTTGTCGCATTTCACCGTCAGGTCGAGGAAGTAAGCGGTTTCTTCCATCGTGTCGGTACCGTGGGTAATGACGAAGCCGTCGGTTTTATCGCAGTCGGTGTTAATTTTTTTCGCCAGTGTCAGCCAGACATTATCGTTCATGTCCTGGGAGCCGATATTCACTACCTGCTCGCCTTTAACGTTCGCAATGTCTTTTAGTTGCGGCACCGCATTAACCAGATTTTCTACGCCAACTTTACCCGCTGTGTAGTTAGATTTGGTTGCGGAGTCACCACCACCGGCAATGGTCCCGCCGGTTGCTAAAATGGTGATATTGGGTAATGCCAATGCTGCACCACTAAAACCCATAACCAGTGCGGCAAGTGCCGTCTTTTTGAAAAACTCCATTTCATTCCTCCAGTTACGTGAACGCTACGCATTATCCCTTAGCTCTGTATGGGAAATTTGACGTTAAACAATTTACAACGTGAATATATTTTGGAGATCTACAAAGTTAGAGGCAGGTAACAAAACGAAGAATTAAACGGCATAAAAAAGTATTATGCCGTCTTAAAATAGAGGATTATTTTAAATTCCCGACCAGGGCTTTGCGGCTATCTTCCAGAGTCACAACGCGGCTACAAACATCTTTGCCAAACTGCTGGAAATCTTTTTCCTGCTTTTTCCACTCGGTTTGGATTGAGGATTGCAGCCCCCCCAGGCTTCCCAGCACATTCTGTAATGGGTTACCGCCGCTTTTCAGCACCGCTTTCGCGCCCATTTCATTAATGCTGTCCTGTAAAATTCCACCCATTGCCTGATTCACTAATTGCTGGCCTTCGGCGCGAACCTGATCAATGGCTTTATAGTGAAACGTCAGGCCATCGCTGCGCGTTTCGATAATGCGGTTCATCTGCTCTTTCAGCTGCGCATCAAGTTTGGTCAGACGGCTGCGCATTTTGCTGCTTTCGCCCATCTCCTGAACGATAATTTTATCCAGCGCAATACGGGCTTTTTCGACGCGGCTTTTCGCGCCTTCATCAATCCACGGCAGCGTGCTGCGTAGTTCAGCCTGATAATCCTTCGCCTGCTCGCGCTGGGCGGCATTCAGGGAATATTGCTTACCGTTATACATCACGTTGCCGTCTGGCGTGATCACCAGATTGCCGTTTTCGCCCTTCACCTGCACGGTTTGCGGGCTGACAATCACATCGTCACGCGGCGTGACGCTGCACTGGTAGTCGGCGTGAGCGGTCATTGCCGTCACTGAAAGTGCTGCCGCCAGCAGCATTTTGCGCATCATAGTCTTCCCTCAAGAAAAAATCAGGCCAGCATTTGCTGGCCCCAGATTGATAACAAAGTACGCGTTTTCCATGCCGGATGCGGCGTAAACACCTTATCCCGCCTACTCGATCGTGCATCTTTCCAGGCCTGATAAGCGTAGCGCATCAGGCAGTTTTGCATTTGTCATCGCCCGTATGCTTTCTTAGTCCCACCAAACGTCGAAAAGTTCGCTGGTGCGTACCTCATCCAGTTTGCGCTCTTCCAGCCACTTACGCACAATCGCCTGATGTTCTTCGGTGCATTTGCCGATTTCCTGCATGCAGATCAGACCTTCCCAGGCCAGATAACCGCTGCCGTCAAAGGCCAGTTTGTTCGGTTCGATAACCTCGTTAATAAAATCATCAACGGTTTTATCAATCTGTTCTTCCGATGTACCTTCCGGGAATCGCCATGCCACCGAAAATCCTAATTCCTGGAATTCGTCGATGTGCATTTTTTTACGCAGACGACGGCTACGGTTCTTTGCCATTATTTCACCCTCTCGAACATTAAGTCCCATACTCCGTGACCAAGACGATGACCACGTTGTTCAAATTTCGTCACCGGACGTGATGCCGGACGCGGTACGTAATCATTGCTCTCTGACAGGTTTTTATAACCGTCAATAGAAGACATCACTTCAAGCATATGTTCCGCATAAGGTTCCCAGTCGGTCGCCATATGGAATACGCCCCCCAGCTGCAGTTTGCTTTTTACCAGTTCGGCAAACGGCACCTGTACGATACGGCGTTTATAATGGCGCGCTTTGTGCCACGGGTCAGGGAAAAAGAGCTGCACCATGCGCAATGAATTGTCAGGAATCATTTTATGCAGCACTTCAACCGCATCGTGACACATCACTCGCAGGTTGCTTAAACCTTCTTCATGCGCAGAAGCCAGGCACGCACCAACGCCCGGTGAATGCACTTCAATGCCGAGGAAGTCCTGCTCAGGGCGATCTTTAGCCATTGCCACCAGCGACGCCCCCATGCCAAAACCAATCTCAAGCGTCACCGGCGCTTCACGGCCAAAAAGCGCGGGGAAATCCAGCATATCTTCGCTGAACTCAACGCCCATCACCGGCCAGTAGTTTTCCAGCGCATGTTCCTGGCCTTTGGTCAGTCGCCCCTGGCGGCGCACAAAACTACGGATACGGCGCAGTGGGCGGCCGTTTTCATCAAATTCCGGTGAAATGACGTCGTTTTTCATAAAGATTTAGTCGCTTGTGAAAGTGTTCTGAAAACGGGCATTATCCAAAGTTAGTTGCCGGATGCAAGCATGATAAGGCCGTGGCTGCGGAAAGTTCCGGTTTACACCCTGCCGTCGCTGTGCTGCAATCTTGCCCCCAACAACAGTGAATTCGGTGACCATGCAAGCGTCGCAATTTTCAGCCCAGGTTCTGGACTGGTACGATAAATACGGGCGAAAAACGCTGCCTTGGCAAATTGACAAGACGCCCTACAAAGTATGGCTCTCAGAAGTGATGTTGCAACAAACTCAGGTTGCGACCGTTATCCCCTATTTTGAACGCTTTATGGCGCGCTTCCCGACGGTGACCGATCTCGCCAATGCGCCGCTCGACGAAGTTCTCCACTTGTGGACCGGGCTTGGCTATTACGCCCGCGCGCGCAATCTGCATAAAGCGGCACAACAAGTGGCGACCTTACACGGCGGTAAATTCCCGGAAACCTTTGAAGAAGTCGCGGCGTTACCGGGCGTCGGGCGTTCCACCGCAGGCGCGATTCTCTCGCTTTCTCTGGGTAAGCACTTTCCGATTCTCGACGGTAACGTCAAACGCGTGCTGGCGCGCTGCTATGCTGTAAGCGGCTGGCCTGGGAAAAAAGAGGTCGAGAATAAATTATGGAGTTTGAGCGAGCAGGTGACGCCCGCGGTCGGCGTGGAACGGTTTAATCAGGCGATGATGGATTTGGGCGCGATGATTTGTACGCGCTCGAAGCCGAAATGTTCGCTCTGTCCGCTACAAAACGGATGTATTGCCGCCGCCAATAATAGCTGGTCGCTTTATCCGGGCAAAAAACCGAAACAGACGCTGCCGGAGCGCACCGGCTACTTTTTGCTGTTACAGCACGAAGATGAAGTATTGCTGGCGCAGCGTCCGCCGAGCGGATTGTGGGGCGGTTTATACTGTTTCCCGCAGTTTGCCGACGAAGAAAGTTTGCGGCAGTGGCTGGCGCAACGGCAGATTGCTGCCGATAACCTGACGCAACTGACCGCGTTTCGGCATACCTTCAGCCATTTCCACTTAGATATTGTGCCTATGTGGCTTCCCGTGTCGTCATTCACCGGCTGCATGGATGAAGGCAATGCGCTCTGGTATAACTTAGCGCAACCGCCGTCAGTTGGCCTGGCGGCTCCCGTGGAGCGTTTGTTACAGCAGTTACGCACTGGCGCGCCGGTTTAGCGCGTGAGTCGATAAAGAGGATGATTTATGAGCAGAACGATTTTTTGTACTTTCCTGCAACGTGAAGCAGAAGGTCAGGATTTTCAGCTGTACCCCGGCGAGCTGGGAAAACGCATCTATAACGAGATCTCCAAAGAAGCCTGGGCGCAGTGGCAGCACAAGCAAACCATGCTGATTAATGAAAAGAAACTCAACATGATGAATGCCGAGCACCGCAAGCTGCTTGAGCAGGAGATGGTCAACTTCCTGTTCGAGGGTAAAGAGGTGCATATCGAGGGCTATACGCCGGAAGATAAAAAATAAAAACAGTGCCGGAGCACGCCTCCGGCAACTTGCATAAAAACAAACACAACACGCACCCGGAATGATGAAAAAATATCTCGCGCTGGCTTTGATTGCGCCGTTGCTCATCTCCTGTTCGACGACCAAAAAAGGCGATACCTATAACGAAGCCTGGGTCAAAGATACCAACGGTTTTGATATTCTGATGGGGCAATTTGCCCACAATATTGAGAACATCTGGGGATTCAAAGAGGTGGTGATCGCCGGTCCTAAGGACTACGTGAAATACACCGATCAATATCAGACCCGCAGCCACATCAACTTCGATGACGGTACGATTACTATCGAAACTATCGCCGGGACAGAACCTGCCGCGCATTTGCGCCGGGCAATTATCAAAACGTTGCTGATGGGTGACGATCCGAGTTCGGTCGATCTCTATTCCGACGTTGATGATATTACGATTTCGAAAGAACCTTTCCTTTACGGTCAGGTGGTGGACAACACCGGGCAGCCGATTCGCTGGGAAGGTCGCGCAAGCAACTTCGCGGATTATCTGCTGAAAAACCGTCTGCAAAGCCGCAGTAACGGGCTGCGTATCATCTACAGCGTCACCATTAACATGGTACCGAACCACCTTGATAAACGTGCGCACAAATATCTCGGCATGGTCCGCCAGGCGTCACGGAAATATGGCGTTGATGAGTCGCTGATTCTGGCAATTATGCAGACCGAATCTTCCTTTAACCCGTATGCGGTCAGCCGTTCCGATGCGCTGGGATTAATGCAGGTGGTACAACATACTGCCGGGAAAGATGTGTTCCGCTCGCAGGGGAAATCCGGCACGCCGAGCCGCAGTTTCTTGTTTGATCCTGCCAGCAATATTGATACCGGCACCGCGTATCTGGCGATGCTGAACAATGTTTATCTCGGCGGAATTGATAACCCAACATCGCGGCGTTATGCCGTCATCACCGCCTATAACGGCGGCGCAGGCAGCGTGCTGCGAGTCTTTTCGAATGATAAGATTCAGGCTGCCAATATTATTAACACCATGACGCCGGGCGATGTTTATCAGACGCTGACGACCCGCCATCCCTCTGCGGAATCTCGCCGTTATCTTTATAAAGTGAATACCGCGCAAAAATCCTACCGCCGCCGATAATTCCATTAACCGCCCCTGACGATGCTCAGGGGCAAAAATGTTATCCACATCACAATTTCGTTTTGCAAATTGGGAATGTTTGCAATTATTTGCCACAGGTAACAAAAAACCAGTCCGCGAAGTTGATAGAATCCCATCATCTCGCTCGGTCAAATGTGCTTTTTCAAACACTCATCCGCATCACGATGTGAGGAAATTAACATGAATCTTAAGCTGCAGCTGAAAATCCTCTCTTTTCTGCAGTTCTGTCTGTGGGGAAGTTGGCTGACGACCCTCGGCTCCTATATGTTTGTTACCCTGAAGTTTGACGGTGCTTCTATTGGCGCAGTTTATAGCTCACTGGGTATCGCAGCGGTCTTTATGCCTGCGCTGCTGGGGATTGTGGCCGACAAATGGTTAAGTGCGAAATGGGTATATGCCATTTGCCACACCATTGGCGCTATCACGCTGTTCATGGCGGCACAGGTCACGACACCGGAGGCGATGTTCCTTGTGATATTGATTAACTCGTTTGCTTATATGCCAACGCTTGGGTTAATCAACACCATCTCTTACTATCGCCTGCAAAATGCCGGGATGGATATCGTTACTGACTTCCCGCCAATCCGTATCTGGGGCACCATCGGCTTTATCATGGCAATGTGGGTGGTGAGCCTGTCTGGCTTCGAATTAAGCCACATGCAGCTGTATATTGGCGCAGCACTTTCCGCCATTCTGGTTCTGTTTACCCTGACTCTGCCGCATATTCCGGTTGCTAAACAGCAAGCGAATCAGAGCTGGACAACCCTGCTGGGCCTCGATGCATTCGCGCTGTTTAAAAACAAGCGTATGGCAATCTTCTTTATCTTCTCAATGCTGCTGGGCGCGGAACTGCAGATTACCAACATGTTCGGTAATACCTTCCTGCACAGCTTCGACAAAGATCCGATGTTTGCCAGCAGCTTTATTGTGCAGCATGCGTCAATCATCATGTCGATTTCGCAGATCTCTGAAACCCTGTTCATTCTGACCATCCCGTTCTTCTTAAGCCGCTACGGTATTAAGAACGTAATGATGATCAGTATTGTGGCGTGGATCCTGCGTTTTGCGCTGTTTGCTTACGGCGACCCGACTCCGTTCGGTACTGTACTGCTGGTACTGTCGATGATCGTTTACGGTTGCGCATTCGACTTCTTCAACATCTCTGGTTCGGTGTTTGTCGAAAAAGAAGTTAGCCCGGCAATTCGCGCCAGTGCACAAGGGATGTTCCTGATGATGACTAACGGTTTCGGCTGTATCCTCGGCGGCATCGTGAGCGGTAAAGTTGTTGAGATGTACACCCAAAACGGCATTACCGACTGGCAGACCGTATGGTTGATTTTCGCTGGTTACTCCGTGGTTCTGGCCTTCGCGTTCATGGCGATGTTCAAATATAAACACGTTCGTGTCCCGACAGGCACACAGACGGTTAGCCACTAATTACGCAAAGAAAAACGGGGTCGCCAGAAGGTGACCCGTTTTTTTTATTCTTACTTCAACACATAACCGTACAACCGTTTCATGCCATCCGCATCGGTTTCGCTATAAACACCTTGCAGCTCCGGCGAAAATCCCGGCAACAAATTTACCCCTTCTTCCAGTGCAAGGAAATAACGTTGAACCGCCCCACCCCAGACTTCCCCGGGTACCACGCAAAGCACGCCAGGTGGATAAGGCAACGCCCCTTCTGCCGCAATTCGCCCTTCGGCATCACGAATCCGCACCAACTCCACTTCACCGCGAATATAAGGCAGTATGACTTTCCGTGAGACAGATGCTGGCCAACGTGGGATATTTAACGCGGGTTAACATCGTTGTCAGAGCCGCATGGGTGAGCTGTTGCTACACCCCGGTATTTCCACCACGGAGG
>NZ_MECT01000068.1:0-8584 GCF_001722145.1 Shigella sp. FC1544 | reverse complement strand
GAGAATGTTAAAACCAAGGTTCAAGGTACTGTAGTAATGTTTTCCGCTTCAGGGAAAAAATAGCATCCAACCGCAGCACGTTCTTGCTTAAGACGTGCTGCGGCATAATCCCAATGATTACTCCCTGACAGGGTTCGTAGGCCACTCAATATCAGGTGCAGTTGATGTATCAACACGGTTCAGCAACACCCGATACTTTTTCCAGGCTTCCAGCAATGAGGTTTCTTCCTCCGTTGCAATTTCCAGATCTGCAGCATCCTGAAGCGGCGCAATATGCTCACTGGCTACCTGCATCAGGTTGTTTTTTGTTTCTTCCGCCTCCCGGATCCGGAACATTTTTTCTGCTTCCGTATCCTTCACCCAGGCTGTGCCGTTCCACTTCTGAAACTCCCCTTCCGGCGATAACCAGGTAACATTTTCCGGTAACGGACCGAGTTCAGAAATAAATAACTCGTCCCCTGACGCTACGTCATAAACCGTTTTACCCCGATGGTCTTCAACGAGATGCCACGATGCCTCATCACTGTTGAAAACAGCCACAAAGCCAGCAGGAATATCTGGTGGTGCAATATCGGTACTGTTTGCTGGCAGACCTGTATGAGGCGGAATATATGCGTCACCTTCACCAATAAATTCATTAGTTCCGGCCAGCAGATTATAAATTTTTATGGTCCGTGCTTGTTCACTCATTCTGAATGCCATTATGCAAGCCTCACAATATAGTTAAATGCGATGTTTTTGACGGTGTTTTCCGCGTTACCAGCAGCGTTAACGGTGATGGTGTGTCCATGTGAACCAATCGCAACGGAGTGCGTATGCGCACCAATACCTACAGTATGTGCATGTGCGCCAGAACTTGCTGCAGTACCAGACAGCGAGTGGGTATGAGCACCTGCTGACTGTGTCTGAATACGTTGATAATACGATCTACGGGAAGAAGTCCCCGGGCTTACTTGATACTGTGAATCCTGGACATAAGTGAACCCACCGCCATCATAAAATGCTAACGCAGAACCGCCGCCTCCTGGCCAACGAATACCATTACCATGAGTATGATCACCGGCAGACCCCGTAGAGCCACTCAGACTGTGCGTATGCGCCCCGGTGTTATTCGTGGATTTGGTTCCGTAATCAAACGACGATGTGTTTTTCGTCCCCAAATCCGTACTGGATGCGCTGGCGCTGTGGGTGTGCGATTTAATGCCGTCCTGTTCCTGAGACAATACGGCACGACCACTGGCGGGTTTGCCCTTAATCGTCCAGCCACGCATATCAGGGATCACGCCTGACGGATAAGCGGCTGCAAGTTTCGGGTATGCAGATTTGTCAAAAGTCTGCCCCTGCATCAGGGCATAGCCAGACGGAACGGTATCTGATGGCCACGGGATTGGTGCGCCAGGCGGATAAAACTGCTCTGATGGCGTATAGAGTGCATAAACTGTACCGTCCGTTAACCCTTCCGGCTTATTAGCAGAATATGCTGGTGACGTATGAATCGTCACGCTGGCATTACTGGTATAATCCCATTGAATATTTACACCAGTCGCATAATTTCCGATTGCAACGTAAATATCGTAAGTATCACCAGATGTATTGACCCAGGCAAAATTTGTAAACCCTGTCGATGTGCGCTGCCATAAAGCACCAGTAATCCCCTTCGGATTACCATTACCTGCACGCAAAACAAGTTCAGATATACCTGCCTGTTGAGGTGACCCCACGTTAAATCCCGCACCACCAATCAACGTAATTGAAACAACAGAACTCGCCTGTGGCATGGTTACCGTTGCTAATTTGAACCAACCAGCACCACCGCTGAATGACATTGTTGTTGAGTTAAGCGTACCAATATCTTTCGGCGTCAGTGTTATATCCGCTGAAAGCGCCTTACCATTCACCTTACGGGCAGAAGGTACCCGACCATTCGCATTATCATTAGCTGCTTTCACTGCTTTCGGTGTCGCGGCAAGCGTTTCAGATGCGCTGTTGGTTGCACTACTGAGCTGGACAATTCCTTTTTGTGCTGTCGTAGCGTCCTGAGCAGTATATTTCCCGTTAGCAAGGTCATAGGCTGCCTTTACCGACTTTGGCGTTGCCGCCAGCATTTCAGATGTGCTGTTGGTCGCGTTGCTAAGCTGAACTATCCCTTTCTGTGCTGTCGTTGCATCCTGTGCGGTGTATTTCCCGTTAGCCAGCTCATACGCGGCCTTAACGGCTTTTGGCGTTGCCGCCAGTGACTCGGAAGTGCTGTTAGTCGCACTGCTGAGCTGTACTATCCCCTTTTTCGTCGTGCTCGCATCCTCAAGCGCCACGGCGGATGCAATATCCTCTGCCCGTTTTGCCGCTGTCTCAGCGCGCGTTGCCGCGGATTCCGCCGTACTTTTGCTCTGAGCTGCCGCCGTCGCACTGCCAGCTGCCTCTGTCGCCTTCGTGGATGCCGTCGTGGCGCTGCCCTTTGCTGCTGACGCCTGTCTGGTCGCCTCATCTTTTGAAGCAGACGCAGATGATGCCGATGACGCCGCCGAACTGGCGGACGATGCGGCAGCCGTTTTTGAGGATTCTGCGCTGGTTTCCGACGCTTTCGCGTTCGTCTCGGATGTCTTCGCTGCGGAAGCAGACCTCGCTGCTGCGCTGGCCAGTACAGCGGCTTCGCCAGCCTTCGTTGTGGCTGTTGAAGCAGACGATGCAGCACTTTCTGCCGATTTTCCGGCGGCGGTGGCACTGGCTGAGGCCTGCCCGGCACTTGTTGACGCGGCACTGGCAGATAATGCAGCCGCTGTTTTTGAGTCTGCCGCAGCTGAGGCGCTCTGTCCCGCTGCCGTTTCAGAAGACCTGGCGTTCGTCTCGGACGTTTTTGCCGCCTTCGCAGAATTTGCTGCCGCCGTTGCCGAGGAAGCTGCGCTGCTGGCGCTCGAGGCTGCGTTCGTTTCTGATGATTTTGCCGCCTCTTTTGAAGCCGACGCATCCCGTGCTGAAGTGGCTGCTTCTGACGCTTTCGTGGTCGCGGTGGATGCAGAAGTGGCTGCTGATTGTTGTGACGCTGCCGCATTCGTTTCTGACGTTTTCGCGGCACTGGCACTGGTAGCTGCCGCGCTTTTTGAGGACTCTGCAGCAGCAGCACTTTTCGATGCTTCACTGGCCTTTGTTGATGCCGCTTCTGCGCTGGAAGACGCTGACTGAGCCGACGACGCGGCCTGTCCGGCTGACGTGCTGGCTGCGCGTGCTGAGCCTGCAGCATCAGTCGCATGGGTTGCCGCCTCACGGGCTGATGTGCGGGCATCGCTGGCTGACTTCTTCGCGGCTGCCGTGTTCTGTGCCACTGCGGACGCGTTACGCGCCACCTCTTCCACCATCAGTTCAAAACGGCGCAGTGCCTCTGGCCGGACATCATCCTCCGTCATTGCACCGAGGAAATCATTCAGTGTGCCCGGCTTTGAGTCCTCATATACGGTGATAATCCCGGCGTGTGACGGCGGGAATCCCTCCACCAACAGACTGACGCTGTACTGACCATACTCGACGTCCATTGTATAACGCCCGGCTTCATCCGGATTTTCTGAGGCCACTGTGTTCACCACCACCGTGGTGCTGTTGCGCCTGGCCTTTAGCTGAATGGTGCAGTTTTGTATCGGCTTACCTGCACCATCTTTCAGTACACCTGAAATCAGTACTGCCATATTCCCCCCACAAAAAAGCCCGCCTGAACCGGCGGGCTGTCATAACACTGTGTTACCTGGCTAATCAGAATTTATAGCCGACACCAACGATGAAACTGTTGGTACGCCAGTCACCACTGCCGGAGCCTTCATAAGCAATATCAATGGCCACGGATTCGGTCGGGTTAAACTGCACGCCAGCCCCCCACGCCAGAGACGTGTTGCTGTGGCGACCGTCATCACTTCCGGTCAGCACATCGTGCGTTTTCCCCTTGCTGTCAGTTACACGGAGATAATCCCCGGAAAAAGTCGACACACGACTGTAAGTCACACCCGCCATCGCATACGCGCTGAACCATTCATTCACGCGCACAGACGGCCCCGCCATCACGCTGAACCAGCGGTTACGCACGGAATCTTCATGCCAGCGGGTATCGCTGTAATGCGTTTTTTGCTCATCTTTGGCATTGGCATAACTGAATGACGTCACCAGCCCCAGCGTGTCCGTAAACTCATAACGGTATTTCACGTTAATCCCGTTCAGATCATCGCTGCCTGGCATATCAGTATGGGTCTGAAGATACCCGGCGCTTAGTGTGGACTGATGCTCTGCTGCGCTCGCTGGCATACCAGCGGCAACCAGCCAGACTACTGCGGACAGAATAACAGCACATAATTTACGCATAATTACCTCTCGCTTTTCTGCAATAAAAAAGGCACCATTTCTGGTGCCCGTATCTGGGTTATAAAATTCAGCTAATCGTGATGCCTGTAGTGGCTTTCTTCATCACCACAACCAGCAAATCGCTGATACTTGCTGTGGGATACCAGTTATTTACCAGCCATGCTGACACCGAAAACTCCAGTGTCATGTGACCGTGACCGGCAGGCATATCAATAACGCCACTGTAAATCAGCGTATTATCCAGCGCGGTACGGTTATAAATTTCAGCACCGTTTTTCCGCACTATCAGACGGCATGAGGAGTAAATATCAGTATGCTCTCTCTCATGCTTAGCGCCACTGAATGCCACCGCCGGAATAACAATTTGCCGGTCAAACGGCTGATCGTCATAAACCCTGACGGTAATGGTCCCTGATGGCCACCGCTCCGGTGCACGGGAGTCCCGGGGGAAAGCTTTGCCCACTGTTTTAACGAGATCGCCTTCAATCTGGTTGGCGGACAGTTTTCCCAGAACCCGACAGTTCTCGTTAATCGTGACGTTGTTGAGCGTCCCGGAGTTCGCATTCACGTTACCGCTAATATCGGCATTTTTCGCCGTCAGCCGCCCGTCCGGTGTCAGGGAAAATGCCGGAGGATCACCGCCGCTGGTAATGGTGGGAGCCGTCAGGCGTTTCAGGAACACGTCGTTCATGAATATCTGATCGCCCTGACCAACAAACATCGGCTTTGTGTTGCCATTCGCAGGATTAATCATCGCAATCCTGTCTGCCGCCAGCAGCACCTGACTCTGCATTCCTGCTGGCGTATTCTCAATACCGGCACCGATACCCGCAATATAAAGGCGTCCGTCCTTCATCTGTTGCAGCTTCACAGCCCACATGCTGTTCAGATTATTATTTGTATCAACCTGAACCTTCTGTATCTGCTGGATTGCCGCACTCTGGTCTTTCAGTTTCTTATTGACAGTCTGCGTGATTTCATTGCTGACATCCGTAATGGACGTCCTGATTTCAGCCAGGTCAGGCGCAAGCTGACCTTTATCAATCTGCGTCCACAGCTCCTGAGCCAGATGGGTTTTCCCTATCTCGCCTTTGAAAAAATCCAGATAACCGGATGCATCATCACTCGGCTGACCAACAGCCTCCACGAATGCCGATTTGCCAACGGTGTTCACACTGCGAACGTAAAAATAATAATCATGGCCCGGTTTGATATTGATACTGGCGGCTATCCAGTACAGCCCCGTGCCAAGATAGCGCGCTGTGGTTTCAACCTTCCTGATATCGGTAATCCGCTTTTCCGAAAACCAGAACTCAAACTGTACCGTCGGGTCATAAACGGCAAGATGCGGCGTGGCGGTTATCTGAAAATAGCCCGGCGTCAGCTCAATCCGCGACGGCGCTGCCGGTGCGGCAATCCGGAACGATACCGACGCCGGATCGCCCTGCTGTCCCCACGCATTTACCGCCCGGACCGTCAACATGTAACGCCCCAGCGCCAGCTGCCTGAAGCGGTATGTGGTTTCCGTCGTCCGGGCCGTGCTGACCAGCCGCTCACTGCCATCGTCCGCTGTCACGGTCAGGCGAAGCAGGAAGCTCACGCCCTTCACCACCTTCGGCGTGTCCCAGCGGGCCAGTACCTGATACTCCCCGCTGTCTGCGGTGACTTCGGCAGTCAGGTGCTGCACCGCTGGCGGCGTGACACCATTCACCGTGCCGCTCTGGTCGCCGTCAAAGTGCGCCCCGTTATCCACGATGGCTTCTTTTTCCGGTACATGCTGCACGGCGGTGATGGCATACGTGCCGTCATCGTTCTCACGGATACTCACGCAGCGGAACAGGCGCTGGCGCAGCGTCGGCAGCTTCAGCCCCCACACGCTGTATTCGGCAACGCCGTCAGGAACACGGCTCACTTTCACCTTCACGCCGTCGGTGACGGACTGGACCTCCACGCTGACCGGATTCCCCTGTCCGTCAACCAGGCTTATCAGCGTGGTGCCGGAGGATGGCAGCGTGATTTCACGGTCGAGCGTCAGTGTCCGCGTCTGGCTGTTCACCGCCAGCACGCGCCCGCCGATGCTGATACCCGCATAGTCATCATCACAGATTTCAATGACATCGCCCGGTACATGGCGAAGCCCTTCTGCACCCACGCTGAAGTCCACGGTCTGCGTTTCCAGCAGCTCCGTTTTAATCAGCCACAGCCCGGCGCGGTGTGCCTGCCCCCGGCTGGTACAGCCAAAGGCATCCATCTTCGTGACGTTACGACCGTAACGGGCAATGGCCTGCGTATCTTCAACAAGCTCTGTCGCCGTCTCCCAGCCGTTATCCGGGTCAATCCAGTTCACCTCAACGGCATTATGGCGGTCCTTCAGGGCGCTGAAGCTGTAGCGGAACGGCGCGCCATCATCCGGCATCACCACATTACTGCGGTTATAGGTCCACACCTTATCCGACGGTCGGTCCTGCACGAACGTCAGCGTCTGCCCGTTCCATACCGGCATATAGCGCATCGCCGAACAGAAATCACTGAGCACATCCCACGCCTTACGCTGTGTGGTCAGGTAAGCGTTACAGGTGATGCGCGGCTCCGTGCCACCAAAGCCATCCGGCACTGACTGATCGCAATACTGGCCGATGACATACAGCGCCCATTTGTCCACATCCGCCGCACCAAGACGTTTCCCCATGCCGTAGCGCGGGTGGGTCAGCATATCCCACAGACACCATGCCATGTTGTTGCTGTATGCCGGTTTAAACGTCCCGTCCCAGATACCGCTGTATTGCCGCGTCTGCGGGTTATAGTTCGATGGCACCTGCAGAATGCGCCCGCGAAGATGATAATTACGGCTCACCTGCTGGCTGCCGAACTGTTCCGAGTCCACCTGCACGCCGACCAGTGCCGTGTTCGGGTAGCACTGTTTCACATCGATGATTTCAGTGTATGACGACCAGAGCGTTTTGTTCTGCAGCTGGTCTGTGGTGCTGTCCGGCGTCATCCTGCGCATCCGGATATTAAACGGGCGCGGCGGCAGGTTACCCACCACCACCGAGGCCAGATACTGCGAGGTGGTTTTGCCCTTAATGGTGATGTCTTTTTCCGTCACCCAGCCACCGTTACGTTGTATCTGAACCAGCAGGCGGACTTCCGACGGATTCCTGTCACCCTTTGAGGTGGTTTCCACCAGTGCCTGCACACCGAAGGTAAAGCGCAGACGGTCGATGTTTGCAGACGTGATGGTCCGGGTGATCGGCGTGTCGTATTTCACTTCCGTACCCAGCACCGTCTCGGAACCGGAGGATTCAAATCCCTCCGGCGGTGTCTGCTCCTGCTCACCTGCCCGGAACACCACCGTAACACCGGAGATGTTGGTATTCCCCTCACTGTCCAGCACCGGTGTACTGTTCAGCAGCACGCTTTTTAATCCATCCACCGGACCTTCAATCGGCCCTTCGCTGATGGCATCGATCACACTCAGTAATTGCGTGGATTTCAGGTTGTCCTTCGCTTCGCGCGGGGTATGCCCCTTACTGCTTCCTTTACCCATTCCTCACACTCCATAAACAACAAAGCCGCCCAAAAGGCGGCTCATGAGTTACGGCAGGATTAACTATTATTTACATGCATTAACACTATCAGCAAAAATTTTTGGCGTTAATGCTGGTACACGTTCATAAAGAGTAAAACTACTGCCATTTCCTGCTTTTTTGATATCAAGCACAATATCATATCCCCCCATAGCCTGTGGAACTAAAAGGCTTACCCCATTCTCAATAGGAAGGGATGTTATAGGTGTTCCATTACCAGCCCATTGTCTGGATATGCAGCCTGACAATTCATCAATATTTTTTAATGAATTACCTTCCATTACAGGTTTTCCGGATTTTACGTAATCCAAAGATTTACATCCTGTTAAGGCAATAATCGTGCAGAATAAAATCGTTTTGTTCATATAGCTAACCAATAGAATAATTATCAGTGTTCGATATAAATATTAAATCAGTTAGAACATGAGTAAATAATATTACCGCCCAATTACCACAACCTGACCACCATCCCCTTCATCTGCCGTGCTGATCTCCTGAGATGCCACACGTGACCCCACGCGCATTTCACCGTACAGAACAGGCAGGACATTGCCCTGGGCAACCATGTTATCCAGTGAGGAGAAACAGGTGTTCTGTTTGCCGTTATCCGTTGTCTGTGTACGGGGAGTTCTGGCTTTCGGTGCCAGCATCTGTGC
>NZ_MECT01000067.1:0-8639 GCF_001722145.1 Shigella sp. FC1544 | reverse complement strand
AACGAATGGATGCCGGTGGTGGGTTACGTAAGCTTCAGCGAGGCAGCTCACGCCATAACGGACTATATCGTTGGATATTACAGCGCACTAAGACCGCACAAATATAACGGTGGGTTACCCCCAAACGAATCGGAAAATCGATACTGGAAAAACTCTAACTCGGTGGCCAGTTTTTGTTGACCACTTCATATACACCTGATAGCGTCCGTGAACTGGCGCTGGCATGGCGAAAATCTCGGGTCCGTACCCCGTCGTGACATCCATATCCAGTGCACCACTGTTTTTCAGCACAGTGTTACCGTACCAGGCGTGTTCGCCATCGGGCGTGACAACATGGAGATCGAGATCGGTATTGTCCGTATCCCACGAGAGAACCAGCCGTAAACGTGCACGAATCGTTCCTGTACCCGGCGTTGAGTAAAACTGCATTTTTTGTCGGCTTTGCCCATCCGGGCTGATGACCTGCACGCTGTTGCTGCCTTCAGTGAAAATATAAGGGCGTGCAAATGAACCATCGGATTCAACTCTCTGCGGCATACTGGCACCGTTGACCACCAGCCGGCCCTGCTGAATTTTACCCGCCGCAGCATAATTCTTTATTTTGCCGCGGATCTGCGCTGAGATATTTTGATCATCTGCCATGTTGACGGACGACGCCGGGTAATTGATCGATTGTGAAAAACTGGCATCTTCGCCCTCTGCCGGATGCCAGCCAGAGAGCGGTGCGTCAATCTCGACTTCCTGCACACCTTCACTGTGAGCGACAGGCGAAAGTGCCACCAGTAACAACGGAAGAAAAATCTTTCGCATAGCATTAGTCCATTAATAATTGTCGGGTCAGCGTTTCGATATAGTTCTCATCAAGCCCGGTGGGATAACCATCAAAGGCCAGGTGCAGATACTCATGGGTTAAATCCAGCCGATCCTGAAGCGTAAAGAAGTTACGAATAAACAGCCGTTTCTGCTGCCGATCGGTATAGGGGAAACCTGAGACTAAACGACAGACCGCAAACACGTCTGGTTCGTTGTACCCCGTCTCGCCTTGTAATATACGCCGCCACTGCGGCATTTTTTTCGCCAGCCAGGCTTTCGCTTTGGGTAATAACTGGCAGGTTGAGCGTGGCGCTCCCCAGCGGCTAAGGCTGTTGTCGGGATAAGCAAACGCGAGTATCTGGTCGTAACGCTCTCCCTGCCCCGCCTGGGCCGTGGCTTGCCGCCAGGAAAGTGTCCCTTCGGTAGCTCGACTGCCATGATAATGAACCGGATCGCCTGCATAGATGAGATCCTGCGTCCAGGCGGTCATCGTTCGCGCCCCCGTGGTCGCTGGCGAAGCAGAAACACGCTGCGTGGCGCTGCTGTCGGGGATGGTCAGGCAATCGCCTTCCCGATTGGCGTTTTGCTGTAAAAAGTGCGAATCGCCACGGTCATGGCTTTCGCTGCCTCAGGGGGCGTACTTTTCGCCTCGCGATCCAGAACTCTGGCAACGTACTCTTCACGATCGAGATGCGACTGCAATTTCAGTTTGCCCTTTTCGCTCAGTAAGGTCGTCTCACCGTGGCTGACAAACGTAATGTGGTTACCATTAGTAAACGTCACACGATAGCGCCCATTAAGTACGCCGGGTTTTACTGCCGTCGTACTCTTTTCCGCTGTGATTTTCTTCAGCGGATAGCGGGCAAACAGCTCCACCTCTACACATTGCCCACTGGCAACCTGCGTCGGCACTGGCAAAACCCGATTAAGCACCGTCGCATAACGGGTTAGTACCGTTTTGCTGGTGCCACTGCCAGTAACCCACAGCGGTGTACCATCGGTTAACCAGCCGGCAAAACCACCCTGACGGATTTCCTGTTTATCATCGGCAAACCAGCTCCAGGTTTTCACCCGTACCCGACTACCGAGCATGGATGCGACACCGATTTTCGCCTCGTCCAGCACCACATCCAGTAAGACTTCCTGAGCTTTGTTTTGCGCAGGTAACGTCGCTAATGAATCAAGCAGCGATTTAACCGTTACCGAGGTTTCTGGCTTCAGCGTAGTAAGAGACGCTAACCACGCAGGCGCCTGACGCTGTTGCCAGTATTGCCCCCACACATCTGCGCCAATATGCAACCGCTGCGGCGCAAAATAGAGCCCACAGGAACGTACCAGCGCGGTATCGCGCGTTATGCTCTCCCCAGCCTGACAACAATAAACCTCTTCCGGGGAGTTTCCGCGACACTGATAGGGCTGCTCCGGTTGATGGGTATCCTCCAGCCAGGCGTAAACATACAGTTTCCACAAACTCCCTAACGGCGTGGTGAGCGAGTCAGGTAATGCTGAGACTGTGGTCACGCCTGATGACGACAGCTGATACAGTTGATCGTGCTGCGCACCACGCAGTGCCAGTTGTAACGGCGTCTCCTCCGCAAGCGTTGGCTGAGTAACCAACGCCAATAGCCAGACGATTCTGCGCCAGTTCACTTATTTCACCTGCATCCCGGTCCATTCACTCCCTGCCGCAACACTTTGCTGTGCAGGTGCATAGGAACGCACATAACGAGCAGGAGGCAGAACGAATTGCCCTTTTTGCGAGAAGCGCAGCAAATGGCGGAAAGTGACCGTTCCCGTCAGTTCTTTCACCGGCACCATATAGGCCAGTTCGCCCATTTCATTTCGCGCTTTTTCCAGCAATTGCCCCTGCTGTTTCGCGGCGTTGGGTTTATTGACCGAAATGCCCCATGTTGTGCGCTCAACGTCGGCTCCCGGTGGCAGCGGTACTTCCACCTGACCGTAGCGCAGAACTGCATCCTGCTCGCTGGTAAGCGTGATTTCATCGAGATACAGCGCATCGCTGTCAATCTCATTGCTGGTCACCGGTTGCAGAATAAAGCTCATCTCTTCTTCACCAGGGATAAGCCGATACAACTGGCGTTCAACGGTCACCGGAATGTTACTTTGTTGAGCCATTTTTGCCGGCTCACGCCAGCGGACCTGCACATTTTGCGGCGATAATTCGTCACCAAAAGAGAGATTGTCCGGCACGCCCTGACCAACCCAACGCCAGTATTCGCCCCCTCCAGTTAACTTATGTTTAGCCCATGCGCCCGCAGGCGCAGGCAAAACAACTGGAGGCATTGTCGCCATATATTTCGCCAGCCAGTTCATGGCCAGCGCGCGCTCAATAGTGGATTGCTCAGCGGTCAAACCACTTAAAATAGCGGCCGTCTGGGTAGCGTCACCACCGCTATTGAGCAGCACAACCGTGTGCGCCAGCGGCTGATTGCTGTTTGCCGCTTTATCCCACGCATATTGCTGAACCTGTGGCATCACCGTGGACTTCAACTGCGCTTTTTTCAGCAACGTCATGGTTAAGACGTTTGCCACCGCATCTGCCAGTGGAGATTCCGGTGTATCGAGGATCAGGCTGTCATTGATATCGCGGATGTCTTCCTCAGAGAAATCTTCATCTTTAGTTCCGCGCCGGGCGATAGCTTCATCCAACCCTTTCAACAACGTTTTGCACGGCAGATTCATCTCCTGTGCCCACGCCAGCACCAGCGCCCGATGCAATAACGGCATGTTATCCGCCTGCTCGGCATAACTGTCGAGCATATGCTGCCAGTATTCCGGTTGTTGCGTTACGCCGAGCGCCTAGCTGGCCTGCCAGTCGGCGTACCATGCCCATGCCGTAAGGAAGGCGTCACCATTGCCATCTTCACCCCACCAGGTAAAGCGCGCTCCGGGCCCCGCCAGTTGCATCAGCCGCAGACGGTTATCCTGAATCATCTGACGAATGTCGTTAGCGGCGGCACTTTGATGAGCGGCAAGCGAACGCCAGGCGAGACTGAGCGGGATCAGACGGCTACCGGTGTTGATCACCCCACCCCACGGTTCATCGACTAACGCATCAAGATTGTTGCGGAAAATCTCCTGCGGCGTTTCACTACTTTGTAGCCGGATATTACTCGCCTGCTCGGGCAACATCAGCGCGTTCTCGCCACCGCCGAGCATGACATTTTTCTGCTGTTCAACGGGCCTGCTGTTGTCCACAAAAGACAGTTTTGTGCTAATGCTGTCCTGCACTTGCCCATTTTGTTGCAGTTCTGCACTTAACAAGCCAGATTGCTGAATATTCTGCGCCAGCGAAATATAATTCGCCCCTTTGTGCAGCGTCAGCGTCTGGCGCATCTCAGCGCCTGCAAATTTAGTCACCAGCGCCACCGGTTCGTTATCCTGCTGACTGAAGATAAACAGTCCTGCCGCCGGTTTGTCGCCCACGCGATACACCATTGGCATACTCCACTTCATGTAGAGATTTTTTTCCGAACGCAGATAAGCACGCCCCTGCCCGACCAGCCCGTCGCCGTTCATCCCACGCGCGGTGATACGCCAGCGGGTTAACGAATCAGGCATCAGGAACGTGAAATACGCTTTGCCTTGTTTATCGGTTGTGAGTGACGGCATCCATGCCGCGGTATCCACCTCTTCACGCCGTGGACGTTCAAGCATTTTTACTCGCCGCTCGCTGCGGTTAGTTGCGCCAGGCGCAACCGGCTCGCTGGAGAGCGCCTGGTCGTAGCTGATAAACGACAGACTGGAGCTGGTACGCACATTGTTACGCCCCAGCGGATAGAAAAATTTGCCGATATTCGGCGCGATTTCTGGTTGCAGCGCGTAGATCATTTCATCGACCACGCCTACCGTTAGCTGTGCAGAAACAGGTTTACCTTTCAGCGACGAGGTTAATTCGACATTGACCAGTTCACCAGGCTGGTAATGGGTTTTGTCCGTTTTCACCCGGATATCAAGCTGAGGAACGGCAACTTTGATCCCGGCGTTCTGAAAACTGTACTGACCATTACGGGTATACAGCACCGAAAAAGTGATGTTAGGCGCAAAGGAATTGCTCACTGGAACCCGGGCTTCATACTGGGTATCGTTTAAACGTTGTAGCGTTAGCCAGTTTGCCGGATGCGAAAGCAGCGACTGCTGTTCCACGCGATCGCGTTCCAGCGTCAATAATGCTTCATCAATTGGCTCCGGAAAGGTAATCAGCATCTTCGCGGTTTCGCCTGGCTGGTACAGCGTTTTATCCGCCACGATATCTACCGTACCCGTATGCGCCGTGCTGCCCTTACCGCTGACGGCATAACTTAACCCAGCGAGAATTAAGCCGTCTTTATCGCGTAATGTCAGATTGTAGTTGCCAGGTTTAGCGAAATTGACGGTAAAGGATTTGCCGCCTGACGGTAGCTCTCCGCTATGGCTCGTGCGGTCTTCGAGACGCAACCATTCATACGTAACAGGAACCTGTTTTGAAGATTCCAGCGCGGCATAACGGAACACAACCGACTCGCCGCTATTACTGTATTGTGCGGCAGTACTTAATGAGTAATGCGCCAGACCGCGTTCAATGAGGATCTCTTTGGTGGTGGTGACACGATACGCCGCGCCGTCACTGGCGGAGACGGTTAACAAATAACGGCTCGGTTTATCGGCGGCGGGGAGATTTAACGCCACATGACCGCTGGCGTCGGACACCGTTTCGCTGCCTTCCAGCGACACGGGGAAACGTCCGGCATAACGCAAATCGTTACCGACCATTGATAATTGCTGAGCGCGCAAACTTAACTGCACGCGGGCATTTTTTACCGGCTCGCCATCCGGGTAGAGCAGTTGCAGTTTGCCGCTGACCGCTTCGCCAGTTTTGAACTCTTTTTTGTCGAGAGCTAAACCAATCTCGAAATGTGGCTTGATGTAGTTTGCCACGCGAAAACTGCTGCTATAGACCTGATTGCGGTAAGCAAGACGTAACTCATAACCTCCGGCAACGGCATTTTCTGGCAGGCGGAAACTTCCCTGCCCGCCATTGCGCGCATCCAGCGTGACATCGACGGTTTGCAACAGACTGCCGTTAGCGTCCAGCACCGAAAGCTTCGCCGGGGCGCTGACGATGGGGGATGAATGCAACGGATCGTGGAACTCGCGGCCCATCACTTTAACATCGACACGATCGCCTGCGCGATATAGCGGGCGATCGGTAAAAATATACAAGCGGGTGTTGTAGATTTCGCTTTCGTAGAAGAAGTTCTCGGAGACAAAAACGCCGCCTTCAGCATCCTTACCCAGAATGTATGAACGTTCTGGCGATATATGTTGTAACTGCAAGGTACCGCTGTCATCGGTCACACCGCGGGTCATCACGCCAAGACCGTCAGTCCACAAGATCTCTGAGCCGGGCTTCGCTTCACCCTGTTTTTTACCCGCGGTCCACACCAGAAGCTCGTTGCCTGACACTTTGCTAAGAGCCACGGTATCGGAAACAAACACCACCGTCGTCGCCCGATACCCACCAACCATCGCCTCGACGAGGTACAGTCCCGGCTCTTGTTGGCCGAGAGGAATATAAATGTTACCCGGCTGCGGCGAGATGAAATTGCTGGATGCGCCTTCCAGTTTTACCCCTTGCTGCGGCTCGACCGGTTTAGCCTGCCATAGTGGATAACGGAACTGTTCCACCAAGGGATATTTTTTCAGCGGGGAAAACTGGTTGTTCTGTACATAACGGGAAGGTTTAATAATGGCATTGCCGAGATGTAATTCGGGTAATGCCTGAGTCACATTCTGCCGTGACTGAGAAGAGAAAGTACGCTGCATTACGCGGCGAGATTTGCCGTACCAGTTATCCCACAGCCAGGTCAGCGTATTGTTCAGCCCGTCGCCCAGATATTGCGGTTGCACCACAATGCGATGCAGGTTTTTCTGCTGGCGCAAAAATGCCATCGGGTCAGGAATACGATACAGGCGAACGTCCACGCCGCCGTACTCTTCCATCTGATAGCGCCGATAATCACGCCCCGGCGCTTCCAGTCGCACTTTCGCCTCTTCACTGCTGCTAAAACTGCTGTCAGCAAGCAAAAAGAATGTTCCCCCGGCGGGCGGCGCATAGTTACTGGAAGGAAGCGAATCATCAGCATTAGCAAGCCCTGTTCCCACAAGAGACAGAGACAAGCACGCTGCTATCGCGCCAGAAAATTTAAACGATAAATGCCAATGAAATTGGGATTGGAATCGTTGGGTATCCATCGGGTGTCCTTCCATGTCAGAAGAAGGACAAAATCACAAAAACCAATTAAAATTCATTGTATTATCGTTGTTGCAGATTAAATAATAGACTACAAAATGCGACAAAGCACAACATATGCAGTCACTATGAATCAACTACTTAGCTGGTATTAGTGACCTGATACAGAGCATTAGCGCAAGGTGATTTTTTGTCTTCTTGCGCTAATTTTTTGTCAACGCACTGGGTTAGTTGAATTTACAACCATGCTCAGTATCTCGATAAGCGCAGAGAAATGATGCAGTGGTGGGCAGACTACTGGCTTGATGAAAAGGTAGGGCGACCAACCGCGTTTTTTCAGTTCAGTCAGCACATTGAGCCAGAACTTCACCCCTTCATTTTCGGCCAGCCACATCCCCAACAGTTCTTCCTGTTCTTAACTATTTACAGGAGCGTTTTTTTAAAGAATCCTCACTCCATTTGCACGAACATATTAATATATAAACAATGAGGATCAATAATAAATGAAACCTGCCCACAATCCTTCTTTTTTCCGCTCCTTTTGTGGTTTAGGATGTATATCCCGTTTATCCGCAGAAGAGCAAAATATCACGGATTATCACCGCATCTGGGATAACTGGGCCAAGGAAGGTGCTGCAACAGAAGACCGAACACAGGCAGTTCGATTACTGAAAATATGTCTGGCTTTTCAAGAGCCAGCCCTCAATTTAAGTTTACTCAGATTACGCTCTCTCCCATACCTGCCCCCGCACATACAAGAACTTAACATCTCTAGCAATGAGCTACGCTCTCTGCCAGAACTCCCTCCGTCCTTAACTGTACTTAAAGCCAGCGATAACAGACTGAGCAGGCTCCCGGCTCTTCCGCCTCACCTGGTCGCTCTTGATGTTTCACTTAACAGAGTTTTAACATGTTTACCTTCTCTTCCATCTTCCTTGCAGTCACTCTCAGCCCTTCTCAATAGCCTGGAGACGCTACCTGATCTTCCCCCGGCTCTACAAAAACTTTCTGTTGGCAACAACCAGCTTACTGCCTTACCAGAATTACCATGTGAACTACAGGAACTAAGTGCTTTTGATAACAGATTACAAGAGCTACCGCCCCTTCCTCAAAATCTGAGGCTTTTAAACGTTGGGGAAAACCAACTACACAGACTGCCCGAACTTCCACAACGTCTGCAATCACTATATATCCCTAACAATCAGCTGAACACATTGCCAGACAGTATCATGAATCTGCACATTTATGCAGATGTTAATATTTATAACAATCCATTGTCGACTCGCACTCTGCAAGCCCTGCAAAGATTAACCTCTTCGCCGGACTACCACGGCCCACGGATTTACTTCTCCATGAGTGACGGACAACAGAATACACTCCATCGCCCCCTGGCTGATGCCGTGACAGCATGGTTCCCGGAAAACAAACAATCTGATGTATCACAGATATGGCATGCTTTTGAACATGAAGAGCACGCCAACACCTTTTCCGCGTTCCTTGACCGCCTTTCCGATACCGTCTCTGCACGCAATACCTCCGGATTCCGTGAACAGGTCGCTGCATGGCTGGAAAA
>NZ_MECT01000066.1:0-40580 GCF_001722145.1 Shigella sp. FC1544 | reverse complement strand
GATGCTCAAAGAATTAAACTTCGTAATGAATTACGTGTTCACTCTTGAGACTTGGTATTCATTTTTCGTCTTGCGACGTTAAGAATCCGTATCTTCGAGTGCCCACACAGATTGTCTGATAAATTGTTAAAGAGCAGTGCCGCTTCGCTTTTTCTCAGCGGCGCGGGGTGTGCATAATACGCTTTCCCGCTACAGAGTCAAGCATTTATTTTTGCTTTCTCTGTCGGAATTCTCAGGAGAACCCCGCTGACCCGGCGGCGTGTTTGCCGTTGTTCCGTGTCAGTGGTGGCGCATTATAGGGAGTTATTCCGGCCTGACAAGAGGAAATTTAAAATAATTTTCTGACCGCGCAACATTCAACCAAATCAGCCTAAAACTGCCAGTTTTTCGAGCGTTTCGAAGCCGTAACGCTGTAAAACGGGCAATAATTGTTCAGCTTCTGGCGTCATTGCCATACAAAAGGCAATATTCGCATCGGCAGATTTTGCATCCGGGGCTTCATGTTCTAACAACCAGGCCGTTCGGCGAGCAATCGCTGCGCCAGAATCCACTAGCCGGGTTCCCTCTGGCAGCACTTGTAACAGTTCTTCTTGTAGTAGAGGGAAATGGGTGCAACCCAATACAACGGTATCTGGCGGCTCTTTCATTCTTAACCACGGGCGTAGGATACGTTTTAGTGCATCCAGAGAAACATCTTCGCCATGTAGCTTCGCTTCAGCCAACTCAACCATCTCTGCCGAGCCCAGCATTTCTATCTGGCATTCATTAGCGAAACGCGCGATCAGCTCATGAGTATAAGAACGTTTAACTGTTCCGCGGGTTGCCAGTAATCCGACAATGCCATTTGCCGTCAGACGTGCAGCAGGTTTAATCGCCGGCACGACACCAACAACCGGGAAGTCGAACTTTTCGCGTAATGCAGGAAGTGAAACGGTACTGGCAGTGTTGCAAGCGACCACAGCCAGCGCAAGGGGATAACGTTCTTGCACCGCGGTGACAATTGCCACTACTCGCTCAACAATAAACGCTTCGCTTTTTTCGCCATACGGGAAAGCGACGTTATCGAAAGCATAAATGTAATGGAGATCCGGTAAGAGATGCCGGATCTCGTCATAGACCGACAACCCACCGACGCCGGAGTCAAACACCAGCACGGTGGGACGTGGTTCAGAAGGTGTAGCTGCCAGACAAGGTGTATTCCCGTCCTGCAGTTTGGTAGCCATAGACTGTCTCATAATCTTTGTCGAACAGGTTGGCTATTTTACCACGAACTGTCAGGTGAGAGGTGACCGGATACGCAACCGCAAGATCCCACAAGCTCACACCGCCCATTTTAACGGTTTGATAAGGATAAGATGAGTAATCCTTATCATAGCGAGTGCCTAAATACTGATAAGTAATACCCCAGTCGAAGTCATACAACTGCCAGTCGAGCTGGTATTTCACCTGCTGTTTAGCACGGCGTAACAACGGCGTGTCGGTAATCGCATTGCGCGCATCGACATAATCATAACTCACAGTATGCGTCAGTGGTCCGGTATCAAAATTGGCGGTCGCCTCGACGCCCTTAATCCGCGCTTTCCCTTCGTTGTAATATTTCAGGGTGTGATCATCATAATCGATCAAGTCACTGACATCGTTACGATATCCGGAAATACGCCAGTTCACCCCAGCGGTTAAGCCTTCAAACGCGCCTTCCCACTGTTTGCTTTTCTCCGGGTCCAGATTCGGATTTCCGTAGAAGCCATACAGTTGCCCCAGATTTGGTGCCTTATAAGATGTCCCGTAGGAAGCAATGAAGCGATAACCTTCGATGAATTCCCAACCGGCGCTGGTTTGCCAGGTTCCATGACGACCAAACTGTGAGTTATCGTCACTGCGTGCTGCGCCTTCAAAGGTAAAATCGCCGACTTGTTGCAGCCCGGTCAGATAGATGCCGGTATTACGTTGATCATATCCATCCTCAACATAACCTGTACCCGGCGTCGTAGTCTGTTTCTGCCAGTCGACACCCGCACCAATACTACCGTGACCAACGATGACATTGTTTGCCCACTGGACGGTGTATTGCTTCATCTCATCGAGCGTCGCCGACGAATCATAACGACCATAATGGGGATCGTAGTTGTAATCTTTGCTATGGCTATAGCTGGTAATGAGTTGTGATTTAATCAGTTCGCCGTTATAGCGCAGCCCGGCGTCCCAACTTTGGCTATAGAGTTTACGGGTATCGAGCAACGATGAACCGGGAGAATAATACGCGTCATAATTGGTACGGTTATCATAGCCATAGCCGCGCACAAAGCCGCTCCAGGCATCAGTAAAGTTATGCTCCAGCGCGCCATAAAGCGTTTTACTTAAAAAACCATCGTTATCTGTCTGCGCTTGCGTTCCGGTATTACCATAGGCAACAACATCATAACCATGAGTATGGGCATAATCGCCCAACAGCGTTACCCGTGTCTTATCCCCCAGTTGTTGCTGCGTAGAGACATCATAGTTCTGATAACTATTGCTTCCCCACCCTGCTGAAATTTCCGTTCCGGGTTCATCGCGCGTCGTGATGATATTCACCACCCCGCCTATTGCATCGGAACCATAAACAGCGGAGCGCGGCCCACGGATATATTCAACACGCTGGACAAGCGCACGCAATAGGGAACTGGCTAAGGTCGGCAGAACCACTCACCCCCGCCAGATTCAGCCGTACGCCATCAATTAACACCAACACATGACTGGCATTTGTACCGCGAATAAAAATAGATGAGAGCTGACCTGAACCGCCGTTTTGGGTGATATCGACGCCCGGAAGACGGCGCAGCACATCATTGACCGAGGTCGACTGCCAGCGGTCGATATCCTGACGGGTCACAACGGTGGTTGGTGCAAGCACAGTGCTGCGCGGCTGTTCAAAACGGTTAGCAGTAACGACGAGAGTATCCGGGCTGGTATCCTGTGCCCAAGCGGAAAAGGCTGTGACAGAACACGCCGTCAGCAGCGAAGCTTTTTTAATCATTGTAAAGCATCCACAATAGAAGAAGGATGCCGCAGGTTTCATCAATATTACGCGATGATGAGACGTTGGCCGGCAGGTCTTCGGGCTTGGAGGGGTATCTAAGATACTAAGAGATGATGACTTCCCACCGGATGGCAGTGTCCGCATAACGCAATCATCGCACCTTTCCTTACCGCTGCGCGTCAGCTCCAGATTCGCACTGGATTCCCTATTAACTCACAGGACCGGCAAGTGGATGCTACAGGTTGTAACAAGTTACTGTCCAGACGTAGCTCACAAATAGGAATTCATCAAGATCTGGACATCTGATGAGCAATCCCTACAATCGCCGCGTACTTTAATTTTTCAGGATACATCATGACCCCCGAACACCTTCCAACAGAACAGTATGAAGCGCAGTTAGCCGAAAAAGTGGTACGTTTGCAAAGTATGATGGCACCGTTTTCTGACCTGGTTCCGGAAGTGTTTCGCTCGCCGGTCAGTCATTACCGGATGCGTGCGGAGTTCCGCATCTGGCACGATGGCGATGACCTGTATCACATCATTTTCGATCAACAAACCAAAAGCCGTATCCGCGTGGATAGCTTCCCCGCCGCCAGTGAACTTATCAACCAGTTGATGACGGCGATGATTGCGGGTGTGCGTAATAATCCCGTTCTGCGCCACAAGTTGTTCCAGATTGATTACCTCACCACGCTGAGTAATCAGGCGGTGGTTTCCCTGCTATACCATAAGAAGCTGGATGATGAGTGGCGTCAGGAAGCGGAGGCCCTGCGCGATGCACTGCGCGCGCAGAATCTGAATGTGCATCTGATTGGTCGGGCAACGAAAACCAAAATCGAGCTGGATCAAGATTACATCGACGAGCGTCTGCCGGTCGCAGGGAAAGAGATGATCTACCGTCAGGTAGAAAACAGCTTTACCCAGCCGAACGCGGCGATGAATATTCAGATGCTGGAATGGGCGCTGGACGTAACCAAAGGCTCAAAAGGCGATTTACTGGAGCTGTACTGCGGCAACGGTAACTTTTCATTAGCGCTGGCGCGCAATTTTGATCGGGTATTAGCCACCGAAATCGCTAAGCCGTCGGTTGCTGCTGCGCAATACAACATCGCAGCTAACCATATTGATAACGTACAAATTATTCGTATGGCGGCAGAAGAATTTACTCAGGCGATGAATGGTGTGCGCGAGTTTAACCGCCTGCAAGGGATCGACTTAAAGAGTTATCAGTGCGAAACCATTTTTGTCGACCCACCGCGCAGCGGTCTGGACAGTGAAACCGAGAAAATGGTGCAGGCGTATCCGTGTATTTTGTACATCTCCTGTAACCCGGAAACGTTATGCAAGAATCTGGAAACATTAAGCCAGACGCACAAGGTCGAACGTCTGGCTCTGTTTGATCAGTTCCCCTACACGCACCATATGGAGTGCGGCGTATTACTGACCGCGAAGTAAAACCCATGCCGGATGCGCCAGCATCCGGCATAATACCGATTACTCAGCAACTTCCTGCTTACGGTTACGCATCTTCGCGCCAATCCAGAACACCATAATGACGGAGAGTACTGCCGGGAAGAAGTTAGAGCCGATATCCGGATATTCCGCACGAACTACCGTGCTGTACAGCAGTACGCCGAGAATAAAACAGGCAGCTGCCAGACCCGGCAAGCCTACCGGCATAGTGCGATTAAGATAACGTTGATGCAGGCAGTAAACCGTCAGCACCAGGGAAATAATCGGGAATACAGAAAATGGCACAATGGAGCTAAACAGCGCTGCGAAAGTACCATTAATCGATAAGCCAGCAACTAACGCCAGCAGCAGCGTACCTCTATCTTGATTTGCTTGTTTCATTACTCGTCCTTCACATTTCCCGGAATAATTGCGGTTTTCTCTTGTTCACGGCGATACCAGTAATAAGCCCCTTTCGAAATCATTCGCAGTTGCAGTACCAGTCGCTCTTCTAATTGCCGACGTTGTTCGACGCCGACGTCCAACGCCTCGGCACCCGCACTGAAGACAATTGTCACCATTGCTTCGGCTTGCGCTTCAGTAAACGCACGCGGCATATGGTTTTCGAGTTCCAGATAGTCCGCAAGTTCCGCAATGAAGTGCTGAATTTCACGCGCAACGGCGGCACGAAACGCAGCGGAGGTGCCGGAGCGTTCCCGCAATAATAACCGGAAGGCGTTAGGATTATTACCGATGAACTCCATAAATGTGGAGACCGAGGTGCGGATCACACTCCCGCCTTTGGCGATACGCTGACGCGCCTGGCGCATGAGTTGGCGTAGCATTAAACCGCTCTCATCAACCATGGTCAGACCCAGTTCGTCTACGTCGCGGAAATGCCGATAAAAAGAGGTGGGAGCAATGCCCGCTTCACGCGCCACTTCACGCAAACTCAGGCTGGCGAAGCTGCGTTCAGCACTTAATTGGCTAAATGCGGCTTCCACCAGCGAACGGCGGGTTTTTTCTTTTTGTTGCGCTCTTATGCCCATCACGATGTCTGAATCCTTGCCAAAAGTACTGCTGGCACTATACCAGAGAATGAACATACTGGATTGCTCCAGTATTGTGAATGAACGGTAACGCAATAAAACATATTTACTGGCCGGTTCTTTTACGTACAGCGGAAACCTGCCGCTTAAACGGAGAGTATCGTCGATAAAAATCCAATAAAACGTCAGGGCAAAAGTAAGAAACAGACAAAGCAAAGGCCGCTCAGGATATAGCCAGATAAATGACGGGGATCAATTGGCTTACCCGCGATAAAATGTTACCATTCTGTTGCTTTTATGTATAAGAACAGGTAAGCCCTACCATGCCACATTCCTACGATTACGATGCCATAGTAATAGGTTCCGGCCCCGGCGGCGAAGGCGCTGCAATGGGCCTGGTTAAGCAAGGTGCGCGCGTCGCAGTTATCGAGCGTTATCAAAATGTTGGCGGCGGTTGCACCCACTGGGGCACCATCCCGTCGAAAGCTCTCCGTCACGCCGTCAGCCGCATTATAGAATTCAATCAAAACCCACTATACAGCGACCATTCCCGACTGCTCCGCTCTTCTTTTGCCGATATCCTTAACCATGCCGATAACGTGATTAATCAACAAACGCGCATGCGTCAGGGATTTTACGAACGTAATCACTGTGAAATATTGCAGGGGAACGCTCGCTTTGTTGACGAGCATACGTTGGTGCTGGATTGCCCGGACGGCAGCGTCGAAACACTAACCGCTGAAAAATTTGTTATTGCCTGCGGCTCTCGTCCATATCATCCAACAGATGTTGATTTCACCCATCCACGCATTTACGACAGCGACTCAATTCTTAGCATGCACCACGAACCGCGCCATGTACTTATCTATGGTGCTGGAGTGATCGGCTGTGAATATGCGTCGATCTTCCGCGGTATGGATGTAAAAGTGGATCTGATCAACACCCGCGATCGCCTGCTGGCATTTCTCGATCAAGAGATGTCAGATTCTCTCTCCTATCACTTCTGGAACAGTGGCGTAGTGATTCGTCACAACGAAGAGTACGAGAAGATCGAAGGCTGTGACGATGGTGTGATCATGCATTTGAAGTCGGGTAAAAAACTGAAAGCTGACTGCCTGCTCTATGCCAACGGTCGCACCGGTAATACCGATTCGCTGGCGTTACAGAACATTGGGCTGGAAACTGACAGCCGCGGACAGCTGAAGGTCAACAGCATGTATCAGACCGCACAGCCGCACGTTTACGCGGTGGGCGACGTGATTGGTTATCCGAGCCTGGCATCAGCGGCCTATGACCAGGGGCGCATTGCCGCGCAGGCGCTGGTAAAAGGCGAAGCCACCGCACATCTGATTGAAGATATCCCTACCGGCATTTACACCATCCCGGAAATCAGCTCTGTGGGCAAAACCGAACAGCAGCTGACCGCAATGAAAGTGCCATATGAAGTGGGCCGCGCCCAGTTTAAACATCTGGCACGCGCACAAATCGTCGGCATGAACGTGGGCACGCTGAAAATTTTGTTCCATCGGGAAACAAAAGAGATTCTGGGTATTCACTGCTTTGGCGAGCGCGCTGCCGAAATTATTCATATCGGTCAGGCGATTATGGAACAGAAAGGTGGCGGCAACACTATTGAGTACTTCGTCAACACCACCTTTAACTACCCGACGATGGCAGAAGCCTATCGGGTAGCTGCGCTAAATGGCTTAAACCGCCTGTTTTAACACTTTATCGAAATGGCCATCCATTCTTGCGCGGATGGCCTCTGCCAGCTGCTCATAGCGGCTGCGCAGCGGTGAGCCAGGACGATAAACCAGGCCAATCGTGCGGCGAGGTTCCGGCTTAATACACGGCAAATAAACAACCCCATCGCGTTTGCGCTCCGGCGGCACAGCCAGCGCAGGCAGTAAAGTGATCCCGCTACCTGCCGCCACCATGTTACGCAGTGTCTCCAGGCTGGTCGCGCGGAAGTGTGTATCTTCATCCGCCCCGGCTTCAAAGCAGAAACCCATTGCCTGATCGCGCAAACAGTGACCATCTTCCAGCATCAGCAGTTTTTCCCCTGCCAGATCGGCCATCGGTACGCATTCGCGGTTCGCCCACGGGTGATCTTCATAGATAGCCAGCAACATTGGCTCATCAAACAACGGCACTTCAATGAATGCTTCGCTCTCTTTCACCAGCGCGAGGATCACGCAATCGAGTTTGCCGCTGTCCAGTTGCGCCAGTAACTGGTGGGTCTGTGCTTCATGCAGATACATTTCCAGCTTTGGAAATGTCTGGTGCAGCATCGGGATAATATGCGGCAGCAGGTACGGTCCAACCGTAGGAATCAAACCAATATGCAGCGGTCCGGACATCGTCTCGCCCTGCTGGCTTGCCATCTCTTTAAGGACTTTCACCTCACGCAGCACGGTACGCGCCTGATCCACCAGCAGCATTCCCGCCTGGGTGAACAACACTTTACGGCTGGTCCGCTCCAGCAACATCACGCCCAGCTCATCTTCCAGCTTACGAATTTGGCCGCTAAGCGTCGGCTGGCTAACGTGGCAGGAATCTGCCGCACGCCGAAAATGGCGGTGTTCAGCCAATGCCACCAGGTACTCAAGATCACGAATATTCATTATCCATCCTCCATCGCCACGATAGTTCATGGCGATAGGTAGAATAGCAATGAACGATTATCCCTATCAAGCATTCTGACTGATAATTGCTCACAGAAACGGAGCGGCACCTCTTTTAACCCTTGAAGTCACTGCCCGTTTCGAGAGTTTCTCAACTCGAATAACTAAAGCCAACGTGAACTTTTGCGGATCTCCAGGATCCGCTTTTTTGCCATAAAAAAGCCCGGCGATAAGCCAGGCTCAAATTTGTACATATAAATGTTCTTACCCCAACCGCGCCTGCGCAAAAGCAATCGCTTGGGCCACCTGCTGCGGTGAGACGCCGCCTTTTGCCGCACGCTTGTCGAGGCACGATTGTAGCGACAGAATCGGATAGACATCTTCGCCAATCACGTGGCTGAATTTCTGCAACTCGTCGAGCGGCAGATCTTCCAGCGGTTTGCCCTGACGAATGGCTTCCACCACCGCTTCACCCACGATATGGTGCGCCTCGCGGAAAGGTACGCCTTTCGCCACCAGGTAATCCGCCAGTTCGGTGGCGTTGGCGTAACCCTGCTGAGCCGCTTCCTGGCAACGTGGACGTTTCACCTGAATGCCGTCCAGCACCAGCGCCGCCATATGCAGGCAGTCCAGCCAGGTATCGAGCGCGTCGAACAGACCTTCTTTGTCTTCCTGCATATCTTTGTTGTAAGCCAGCGGCAAACCTTTCAGCGTCATCATCATGCCGGTTAACGCACCCTGCACCCGACCGCATTTACCGCGAATCAGCTCCAGCGCATCCGGGTTTTTCTTCTGCGGCATTAATGATGAACCGGAAGTCACGCGGTCAGAAAGCTCCACAAACCCCGCTTCGCCGGTGTTAAAGAAAATCAGATCTTCAGCAAAACGCGACAGATGCACCATGCCGATAGCGGCAGCCGACAGCAGTTCCAACACATGGTCACGGTCAGAAACGCTGTCCAGACTGTTACGGGTCGCCGAAGCAAAGCCCAGCCAGCCTGCTAACTGTTCACGGTCGATTTCATAGGCCGTTCCCGCCAGCGCGCCACAGCCTAATGGGCTGACATCCAGACGCTTAAGCGAATCCTGCAAACGGCTTTCATCACGCGCCAGCATCTCAACATAGGCCAGGCACCAGTGCGCGAACGTCACCGGCTGGGCGCGTTGCAGGTGAGTGTAACCTGGCATTACCGCGTCCTGATTGTTTTGTGCGGTTTCCACCAGCGCCGATTGCAGCTGCCGGTTAGCCGTCAGTAACTCGCTAACGGTATCTTTGCACCACAGTTTCAGGTCAGTCGCTACCTGATCATTACGGCTACGCCCGGTATGCAGCTTTTTGCCTAACTGGCCCACTTTGTCGATCAGTTTGCCTTCCACCCAGCTATGGATATCTTCGGCGTCGCTTTCAAGGATTTGTTGTGGCCTAGCGCGAACATCTTCCAGCAACACGTTCAGCGCCTCTTCCAGTTGCGCCTGCTCTTCTGCGGTTAACACGCCGACCGTTACCAGGGCTTTGGACCAGGCCACAGAGCCAACAATATCCTGCTCCGCCAGACGGTAATCAAAGCGCAGTGAGTCGTTGAATTGTTTGAACCGTTGATCTGCTGCCTGGGTAAAACGCCCGCCCCAAAGTGCCATAACTCTGTTTCCTTATTTTGAAATTCAATGCCGGAAAGCTGCGCCTCCGGCTAACAAAACTTAAGCTAAAATCCGCGTACCCATCGGCATACCGTTAAACAGTGCCGGAAGCTGCTCCGCATGACGCCAGGAGGCGATATCTACCGGACGGCCCAGCGTGCGGGCCGCATCCAGCGCCGCGTTCACTTTCACTATCATGCCGTCAGTAATAATGCCCTGCTCAATCAGTTGTTCTGCTTTCGCGGCGGTCATTTCGGCAATGCGTTGCCCTTTGCCGTCGAGAATGCCGCTGACGTCGGAGAGCAACATCAGATCCGCGCCCAGCGTTGCCGCCAGCGCCGTTGCCGCCTGGTCGGCATTGACGTTCATCAGTTGCCCTTCGTCTGTTACGCCAATGGAGCTGACCACCGGCAGATAACCGTTCTCCAGCAAGGAGTTGATAAGCTTAGGCGAACCTGGCTGCGCCAGTCCAACATGACCTAACTCTTCATCAAGCTGGGTCACTTTGACGCTGTCGCCATCACCGAGAAACAAACCTACGGCCGCAATCTGATGTTTCTTCGCCCATGCCAACAGGGTTTTATTTGCCGTTCCCGCCAGTGCTCCGGTGATAATGTCTATCTGATCAGCAGGCGTCACCCGCAGGCCGTTTTTCTTTTTCACCGGCAGATTCAGCCCTTTCATCAGCTCATCCACCACGCAACCGCCGCCGTGCACAATCACCAGCGGACGCTGATGTGACTCACGATAATTCACCAGTGCGCTAAACAGACGTTCCAGCGCCTCTTCACTATCCAGCAGTACGCCGCCCAGTTTGATAATTAATGGATTCATCATTGCACCCTTAAATAAGAGACTGCGTTTCCGCATAGCCGAAACGAATATTGGCGCACTGTACCGCTTGTGCCGCCGCGCCTTTCAGTAAGTTGTCTTCGGTCGCCACAATAATCAGATGCTCGCCCTGAACGGCAAACCCGATATCGCAAAATGGCAGCCCAACGACATTTTTCAGCGCCGGAACGCCTTTGTCATACAGCCGCACCAGCGGTTTATGGGCATACGCCTGCTGTAACACTTGCGCGACTTGCGCCTGGGTCACACCCGATTTCAGGCGGCAGGTAATGGTTTCGAGAATGCCGCGCGGGAAATTGCCCAGATGTGGGGTGAAGATAACGTCAGCACCGAGGTGTGTGGCGATCTCTGGTTGATGGCGATGAGTAAAGACGCCATACGGTTGCAGGCTAACTTCACAAAAACTATTTGAAATCGCTGCCTTACGTCCTGCACCGCTCACGCCGCTGGTGGCGTTGATCGCCGGCCACTGATTGAGGTCAAGAAGATCGGCATCAATCAACGGTTTCAGCGCCAGCTGTGCCGCCGTCGGATAACAGCCTGGCACCGCAATCAAATTCGCTTCTTTTAATTTATTACCGCACCACTCCGCCAGACCGTAGGCTGCCTGTTCCAGCAGTTCCGGGTATTGATGGGTAAAGCCGTAATATTTTTCATAGAAGGTGGCGTCGTTAACACGAAACGCGCCGGAAAGGTCGAACACCACGCAGCCCGCTTCAAGAAACTGCGGCGCTAAATCGTGGCTAACTTCATGGGCGGTGGCGAGAAACACTACGTCCACCCCTGGGCTAAACTCGCTGATATCCGACATCGGCTGCAACGGCAGCTCAACGATGCCTTTTAGCTGCGGATGCAAATCGGAGATTAACTTTCCCGCATCATTGCTTTGCGCTGAAACAGTCAAAGCGGTTATGTTCATATGCGGATGGCGATTTACATAGGTCACTAGCTCTGCGCCAGCGTAGCCGCTGGCACCCACAATCAGCGTATTCAACATCGGGGCTATTCACCTTCTTATGTCTGGTTGCCAGGTTAAACGTAAAACATTCACCTTACGGCTGGTGGGTTTTATTACGCTCAACGTTAGTGTATTTTTATTCATAAATACTGCATGAATATTGATACTATCATGACCAGAGGTGTGTCAACAATGAAAAACAAATTACCGCCATTTATCGATATTTACCGCGCTCTGATTGCCACACCTTCAATAAGCGCTACGGAAGAGGCACTCGATCAAAGCAATGCAGATTTAATCACTCTGCTGGCGGACTGGTTTAAAGATTTGGGCTTCAATGTGGAAGTGCAGCCTGTTCCAGGAACTCGCAACAAATTCAATATGCTGACAAGTATCGGACAGGGGGCTGGCGGCTTGTTGCTGGCGGGGCATACCGATACGGTGCCATTTGATGACGGTCGCTGGACGCGCGATCCGTTTACACTGACGGAGCATGACGGCAAGCTTTACGGCTTAGGCACCGCCGACATGAAAGGCTTTTTTGCGTTTATCCTTGATGCGCTACGCGATGTCGACGTCACGAAACTGAAAAAACCGCTCTACATTCTGGCGACTGCTGATGAAGAAACCAGTATGGCCGGAGCGCGTTATTTTGCCGAAACTACCGCCCTGCGCCCGGATTGCGCCATCATTGGCGAACCGACGTCACTACAACCGGTACGCGCACATAAAGGTCATATCTCTAACGCCATCCGTATTCAGGGCCAGTCGGGGCACTCCAGCGATCCAGCACGCGGAGTTAACGCTATCGAACTAATGCACGACGCCATCGGGCATATTTTGCAATTGCGCGATAACCTGAAAGAAAGTTATCACTACGAAGCATTTACCGTGCCATACCCTACGCTCAACCTCGGGCATATTCACGGTGGCGACGCTTCTAACCGTATTTGCGCTTGCTGTGAGTTGCATATGGATATTCGTCCGCTGCCTGGCATGACACTCAATGAACTTAATGGTTTGCTCAACGATGCATTGGCTCCGGTGAGCGAACGCTGGCCGGGTCGTCTGACGGTCGACGAGCTGCATCCGCCGATCCCTGGCTATGAATGCCCACCGAATCATCAACTGGTTGAAGTGGTTGAGAAATTGCTCGGAGCAAAAACCGAAGTGGTGAATTACTGTACCGAAGCGCCGTTTATTCAAACGTTATGCCCGACGCTGGTGCTCGGTCCGGGTTCCATCAATCAAGCTCATCAGCCTGATGAATATCTGGAGACGCGGTTTATTAAACCCACCCGTGAGTTGATTATCCAGGTAATTCACCATTTTTGCTGGCATTAAAACGTAGGCCGGATAAGGCGCTCGCGCCGCATCCGGCACCGTTGCCAAACTCCGGTGCCGCAATAATGTCGGATGCGATGCTTGCGCATCTTATCCGACCTACACCTTTGGTGTTATGTATGGCGATTTTTTAACATTTCCATAAGTTACGCTTATTTAAAGCGTCGTGAATTTAATGGCGTAAATTCCTGCTATTTATTCGTTTGCTGAAGCGATTTCGCAGCATTTGACGTCACCGCTTTTACGTGGCTTTATAAAAGACGACGAAAAGCAAAGCCCGAGCATATTCGCGCCAATGCGACGTGAAGGATACAGGGCTATCAAACGATCAGATGGGGTGTCTGGGGTAATATGAACGAACAATATTCCGCATTGCGTAGTAATGTCAGTATGCTCGGCAAAGTGCTGGGAGAAACCATCAAGGATGCGTTGGGAGAACACATTCTTGAACGCGTAGAAACTATCCGTAAGTTGTCCAAATCTTCACGCGCTGGCAATGATGCTAACCGCCAGGAGTTACTCACCACCTTACAAAATTTGTCGAACGACGAGCTGCTGCCCGTTGCGCGTGCGTTTAGTCAGTTCCTGAACCTGGCCAACACCGCCGAGCAATACCACAGCATTTCGCCGAAAGGCGAAGCTGCCAGCAACCCGGAAGTGATCGCCCGCACCCTGCGTAAACTGAAAAACCAGCCGGAACTGAGCGAAGACACCATCAAAAAAGCAGTGGAATCGCTGTCGCTGGAACTGGTCCTCACGGCTCACCCTACCGAAATTACCCGTCGTACACTGATCCACAAAATGGTGGAAGTGAACGCCTGTTTAAAACAGCTCGATAACAAAGATATCGCTGACTACGAACACAACCAGCTGATGCGTCGCCTGCGCCAGTTAATCGCCCAGTCATGGCATACCGATGAAATCCGTAAGCTGCGTCCAAGCCCGGTAGATGAAGCCAAATGGGGCTTTGCCGTAGTGGAAAACAGCCTGTGGCAAGGCGTACCAAATTACCTGCGCGAACTGAACGAACAACTGGAAGAGAACCTCGGCTACAAACTGCCCGTCGAATTTGTTCCGGTCCGTTTTACTTCGTGGATGGGCGGCGACCGCGACGGCAACCCGAACGTCACTGCCGATATCACCCGCCACGTCCTGCTACTCAGCCGCTGGAAAGCCACCGATTTGTTCCTGAAAGATATTCAGGTGCTGGTTTCTGAACTGTCGATGGTTGAAGCGACCCCTGAACTGCTGGCGCTGGTTGGCGAAGAAGGTGCCGCAGAACCGTATCGCTATCTGATGAAAAACCTGCGTTCTCGCCTGATGGCGACACAGGCATGGCTGGAAGCGCGCCTGAAAGGCGAAGAACTGCCAAAACCAGAAGGCCTGCTGACACAAAACGAAGAACTGTGGGAACCGCTCTACGCTTGCTACCAGTCACTTCAGGCGTGTGGCATGGGTATTATCGCCAACGGCGATCTGCTCGACACCCTGCGCCGCGTGAAATGTTTCGGCGTACCGCTGGTCCGTATTGATATCCGTCAGGAGAGCACCCGCCATACCGAAGCGCTGGGCGAGCTGACCCGCTACCTCGGTATCGGCGACTACGAAAGCTGGTCAGAGGCCGACAAACAGGCGTTCCTGATCCGCGAACTGAACTCCAAACGTCCGCTTCTGCCGCGCAACTGGCAACCAAGCGCCGAAACGCGCGAAGTGCTCGATACCTGCCAGGTGATTGCCGAAGCGCCGCAAGGCTCCATTGCCGCCTACGTGATCTCGATGGCGAAAACGCCGTCCGACGTACTGGCTGTCCACCTGCTGCTGAAAGAAGCGGGTATCGGGTTTGCGATGCCGGTTGCTCCGCTGTTTGAAACCCTCGATGACCTGAACAACGCCAACGATGTCATGACCCAGCTGCTCAATATCGACTGGTATCGCGGCCTGATTCAGGGCAAACAGATGGTGATGATTGGCTATTCCGACTCAGCAAAAGATGCGGGCGTGATGGCAGCGTCCTGGGCGCAATATCAGGCACAGGATGCATTAATCAAAACCTGCGAAAAAGCGGGTATTGAGCTGACGTTGTTCCACGGTCGCGGCGGTTCCATTGGTCGCGGCGGCGCACCTGCCCATGCGGCACTGCTGTCACAACCGCCAGGAAGCCTGAAAGGCGGCCTGCGCGTAACCGAACAGGGCGAGATGATCCGCTTTAAATATGGTCTGCCAGAAATCACCGTCAGCAGCCTGTCGCTTTATACCGGGGCGATTCTGGAAGCCAACCTGCTGCCACCGCCGGAGCCGAAAGAGAGCTGGCGTCGCATTATGGATGAACTGTCAGTCATCTCCTGCGATGTCTACCGCGGCTACGTACGTGAAAACAAAGATTTTGTGCCTTACTTCCGCTCCGCTACGCCGGAACAAGAACTGGGCAAACTGCCGTTGGGTTCACGTCCGGCGAAACGTCGCCCAACCGGCGGCGTCGAGTCACTACGCGCCATTCCGTGGATCTTCGCCTGGACGCAAAACCGTCTGATGCTCCCCGCCTGGCTGGGTGCAGGTACGGCGCTGCAAAAAGTGGTCGAAGACGGCAAACAGAGCGAGCTGGAGGCTATGTGCCGCGATTGGCCATTCTTCTCGACGCGTCTCGGCATGCTGGAGATGGTCTTCGCCAAAGCAGACCTGTGGCTGGCGGAATACTATGACCAACGCCTGGTAGACAAAGCACTGTGGCCGTTAGGTAAAGAGTTACGCAATCTGCAAGAAGAAGACATCAAAGTGGTGCTGGCGATTGCCAACGATTCCCATCTGATGGCCGATCTGCCGTGGATTGCAGAGTCTATTCAGCTACGGAATATTTACACCGACCCGCTGAACGTATTGCAGGCCGAGTTGCTGCACCGCTCCCGCCAGGCAGAAAAAGAAGGCCAGGAACCGGATCCTCGCGTCGAACAAGCGTTAATGGTCACTATTACCGGGATTGCGGCAGGTATGCGTAATACCGGCTAATCTTCCTCTTCTGCAAACCCTCGTGCTTTTGCGCGAGGGTTTTCTGAAATACTTCTGTTCTAACACCCTCGTTTTCAATATATTTCTGTCTGCATTTTATTCAAATTCTGAATATACCTTCAGATATCCTTAAGGAATTGTCGTTACATTCGGCGATATTTTTTTCAAGACAGGTTCTTACTATGCATTCCACAGAAGTCCAGGCTAAACCCCTTTTTAGCTGGAAAGCCCTGGGTTGGGCACTGCTCTACTTTTGGTTTTTCTCTACTCTGCTACAGGCCATTATTTACATCAGTGGTTATAGTGGCACCAACGGCATTCGCGACTCGCTGTTATTCAGCTCGCTGTGGTTGATCCCGGTATTCCTCTTTCCGAAGCGGATTAAAATTATTGCCGCAGTAATCGGCGTGGTGCTATGGGCGGCCTCTCTGGCGGCGCTATGCTACTACGTCATCTACGGGCAGGAGTTCTCGCAGAGCGTTCTGTTTGTGATGTTCGAAACCAACACCAACGAAGCCAGCGAGTATTTAAGCCAGTATTTCAGCCTGAAAATTGTGCTTATCGCGCTGGCCTATACGGCGGTGGCAGTTCTGCTGTGGACACGCCTGCGCCCGGTCTATATTCCAAAGCCGTGGCGTCATGTTGTCTCTTTTGCCCTGCTTTATGGCTTGATTCTGCATCCGATCGCCATGAATACGTTTATCAAAAACAAGCCGTTTGAGAAAACGTTGGATAACCTGGCCTCGCGTATGGAGCCTGCCGCACCGTGGCAATTCCTGACCGGCTATTATCAGTATCGTCAGCAACTAAACTCGCTAACAAAGTTACTGAATGAAAATAATGCCTTGCCGCCACTGGCTAATTTCAAAGATGAATCGGGTAACGAACCGCGCACTTTAGTGCTGGTGATTGGCGAGTCGACCCAGCGCGGACGCATGAGTCTGTACGGTTATCCGCGTGAAACCACGCCGGAGCTGGATGCGCTGCATAAAACCGATCCGAATCTGACCGTGTTTAATAACGTAGTTACGTCTCGTCCGTACACCATTGAAATCCTGCAACAGGCGCTGACCTTTGCCAATGAAAAGAACCCGGATCTGTATCTGACGCAGCCGTCGCTGATGAACATGATGAAACAGGCGGGTTATAAAACCTTCTGGATCACCAACCAGCAGACGATGACCGCCCGCAATACCATGCTGACGGTATTTTCGCGCCAGACCGACAAGCAGTACTACATGAACCAGCAACGTACGCAGAGTGCGCGTGAATACGACACCAACGTGCTGAAGCCGTTCCAGGATGTGCTGAATGACCCTGCGCCGAAGAAACTGATCATCGTTCATCTGCTGGGTACGCATATCAAATACAAATACCGCTACCCGGAAAATCAGGGCAAGTTTGATGGCAATACCGATCATGTTCCGCCAGGATTAAGCGCAGAAGAGCTGGAATCATATAACGATTATGACAACGCTAACTTGTATAACGATCATGTGGTTGCCAGCCTGATTAAAGACTTTAAAGCGGCAGACCCGAACGGATTCCTGGTTTACTTCTCTGACCACGGTGAAGAGGTTTACGACACGCCGCCGCACAAAACTCAGGGGCGTAACGAAGACAACCCGACGCGCCACATGTACACCATTCCGTTCCTGCTGTGGACGTCGGAAAAATGGCAAGCGACTCATCCCCGTGATTTCTCACAGGATGTCGATCGTAAATACAGCCTGGCGGAACTGATCCACACCTGGTCAGATTTGGCGGGCTTATCTTACGACGGTTACGATCCAACCCGTTCAGTGGTGAATCCGCAGTTCAAAGAAACTACCCGCTGGATTGGTAACCCGTACAAGAAAAACGCGCTGATCGATTACGACACTCTGCCGTATGGCGACCAGGTAGGTAATCAGTAATTATCAGCCAGGCGCTATTTGCCGGATGCGACGCTTGACGCGTCTTATCCGGCCTACAGATCGCGGCGGTAGGCTGGATAAGGCGTTTACGCCACATCCGGCAATACAACTGCCGCAATGTTTACATCGAACTCCCCTCAGGCCACACTTTTCAGGTGGCCTTTTTTAATAATGCCAGTTACTGTTTTCCCGTCTACATACCTAAGGGAATAACATGTATCACGACATCAGCTATCTGCTCTCCCGCCTGATCAACGGCCCGCTGTCCCTGCGCCAGATTTACTTTGCCAGCAGTAACGGCCCGGTGCCCGATCTTGCGTATCAGGTCGATTTTCCACGGCTGGAAATTGTGCTGGAAGGTGAGTTTGTTGATACCGGCGCTGGAGCAACGTTAGTTCCCGGCGATGTGCTGTACGTTGCCGCTGGTGGCTGGAATTTCCCACAATGGAAAACACCCGCTACCACCTTTAGCGTGCTGTTTGGCAAACAGCAACTCGGCTTCAGCGTCGTGCAATGGGATGGCAAACAATATCAAAATCTGGCGAAGCAACACGTCGCCCGACGCGGCCCACGTATAGGTTCTTTTCTGCTACAAACGCTCAATGAAATGCAAATGCAGCCGCAGGAGCAGCAAACGGCAAGGCTTATCGTAGCCAGCCTGCTTAGCCACTGCCGCGATTTGCTCGGCAGCCAAATCCAGACCGCCTCACGCAGCCAGGCACTATTTGAAGCTATTCGCGATTATATCGACGAACGCTATGCCTCCGCGCTTACCCGCGAATCTGTCGCACAGGCATTCTATATTTCACCAAACTATCTCTCGCACCTGTTTCAAAAAACGGGGGCCATTGGTTTTAACGAATACCTGAATCACACGCGACTGGAGCACGCTAAGACGTTATTGAAAGGCTATGACCTGAAGGTAAAAGAAGTGGCGCACGCCTGCGGCTTTGTCGACAGCAACTACTTCTGCCGTCTGTTTCGTAAAAACACCGAACGCTCGCCGTCGGAATATCGCCGGCAGTACCACAGCCAACTGATAGAAAAACCGACTACTCCAGAATAAGATGGGTTTGCTGCGGCGCAGAAAGCACTTTGCGCACCGCGCTCATTACCCGCTGCGGCTCACGCAGGAATGCGTAGATGCTGCATTGCACATAGCGGCAATGTTCAAATCGCTCGGCACCGGCAAGCTCGATATCCGTAATCAACAGATCAACATCCGCCCGACGGATATCCTCGTCCGCTAAACGATTCTCCGTTCCCAGCGCGCCCTGAGTTTCAATGCTGACGCCCCACTTCTCTAACTGGCACAACTTTTCCAGCCGTTCCGCCGCCATATAAGTATGCGCCACGCCGCTTACGCAGGCGGTTACTGCCACCAGGTATGCCATTTTAACCTCCCACGGTAACCTGAAATCCGGCCCGTTCTGCCATTTCGCGCATCGTTGCCACATCGGCTGATGACGGCGCAGCAACATCCTTCATCGACCATGTTTTCCCCAGCAGGCGGTATTTCGGCTCGCCGTACTGATGAAACGGCAACAGATGGATCTGCCTGATATTCAGCGGGATCAGCACGTCCAGCGCCTGCTGCATATTCTCCCGGCTGAGTGTGAAACCGGAGATCAGCGGCAAACGCGGGATCACGTTGACACCCTCACTCACCAGCAAACGCAGGTTCTCCAGTACGCGTGGCAGGTTCATCTTCACCACATCCCGCGCCTGAGTCGCGTCCATAATTTTTAAATCGAACAACACTTCATCGCACAATTTCGCCAGCGGTAACAGCTTGCTGGCTGGTGCGTCTCCGGCAGTTTCAATGGCACATGAGACACCCCACAGCCGCAGTCGCTGTAAAAAACGGGTAGCAAACTCCGCCTGCATTAACACTTCGCCGCCAGAAAGCGTGACGCCGCCGCCGGACGTGCGAAAAAAAATGTCATCTTTCATCACTTCCCGTTCCAGAGCGTCAAGGCTGATATCGCGACCAATCCGTTCAAACGCCCCGGAGGGGCATTCATCCGCATCACGCAAACATTTCGCACAGTGCAGACATTTCGCCTCTCTGCGTACCGTCTGGATTTTGCGGAGATCGACTCCGGATTAGCACACCACGGGCAAAGATGCGGACAGCCTTTAAAAAAGACCACCGTACGAATGCCCTCGCCGTCATTCAGTGAATAACACTGAATGTTGAAAATGCGCGCCACATCATTGCGGCGCGTTTCCACAACGTTACAGCTGATGCGCTGTCCGGCGGATGATGTCATCCTGGATCTCCTTCGACAGTTCGACAAAGAAGGCGCTGTATCCGGCAACGCGCACCACCAGCCCGGCATAATCTTGTGGGCGCTGTTGCGCTTCCCACAACGTGTCGGCGTTCACCACGTTAAACTGAATATGCTGCAACTTAAGCTGGGTAAACGCCCGTAAGAAGTCGGCCAGTTTGCGTAATCCCGCTTCACCTTCCAGGGTCGCCGGAGTGAATTTCACGTTCAGCAACGTACCGTTAGACAGCAGCGTATTATCGAGCTTACTGACTGACTTCAGTACCGCTGTTGGCCCTTGTTCGTCCTGGCCCAGCATAGGTGACAAGCCGCCGTCTGCCAGCTGTTCTCCGGCAAAACGACCGTCTGGCGTCGCGCCAACCACCGACCCCAACGGGACGTGAGCAGAAACGGTATACGATCCCGGCGTGAAGTAACCACCGCGCGGGTTCTGGTATTTTTCCACTTCTTTGCAGTAGTGGCGCAACAGTTCGGCGCTAATGTTATCCACCTCGTCGATATCGTTACCATATTTCTCAAAGCGGTTAATTAAGCGAGCGCGGACTTTTTCGCCTTCTGGCGTTGCAAAGTTGGCTTTTAATACCGACAGCAATTCGTCAAAACTTAAACGCTGTTGCTCAAAAACCATCCCTTTCAACGCATGGAGAGAATCGCTCAGGTTGGCGATACCGATCCCCTGTACGCCGGAGAAGTTATAACGCGCGCCGCCATCGGTAATATCGCGACCTTTTTCCAGACAATCGCTGATAAAAGACGAGAGCAGCGGTACAGGTGCCCAGTCGCGATGGCCGATATCACAAATATTGCTGCCCTCAACCATCAGGGTGATGTAGTGGCTGATCTTGGCGCGGATCTGCTCCAGTAAACCTTCATAAGTCAGCGCAGCATTGCCTTCATTTTCATGCAGGCAGATTTCCATCACTTTCAGCAGATTAAACATCGCGATGTCATGCAAGCCGTAGGTTCTGCCGGGAATAGATAATTCCACACAGCCCACTACGGAATAGTCGCGCGCATCTTCCAGCGAAACGCCACGGTTGAGGAACGCTGGTACCACCACTTCATCGTTAAAGATTTGCGGAATACCGGTGCCGAGGCGAATGGTTTCGGCGGTTTTCATCAGGAATGGCGTGTCGATCAAGGCGTTAGTGCGCACGCCGAGGTTCGGTTGCGGTAATTGCACGCTTTGATAGGCGTCAAGGCAAAGGAACGAAAGCACGTTCACCGCGCTACGTCCGTTCTCGGTTAACCCGCCGAGCAGTGCGGTATAGCCGGTCGGGAAACCTGCGAAATAACGCGCGCTGCTGGTGGAGCGCAACAGCACGATGTCGTTGCATTTCACCCATAAAGATTCGAGCAGTTCTTTCAGGAACGCCGGATCTTCGCCCTGGGTTAAAGATGCCTGATAGAACGGCAACATATACTGGTCGAAGCGCCCTAAAGACAGCGAACTGGCGTTGGATTCGTATTGCAGAATGATGTTCATGTACCAGAATAACTGGCACGCCTGCCAGAACGTCTGCGGCTTATGTTCGGCGTTATGGCGAGAGATCTCCGCAATAGTCAGCAGTTCTTCGCGACGCTGGGCATCTGTGCAGTTTGCCGCCATCGTTTCCGCCAGTACGGCGTAACGCAAAATGTGTTTCTGCGAGGCTTCCAGCAGTAACAGCGCTGCCTGATAAAAGTGATTCTCCGGCTGTTGCTGACAATGTTGCTGCATCTGTGCCACCAACTCCCCCAGCCCGTGATTCAACAGGCGTGGGTAATCAATAATAATGTGCCCCTGGCCTTTATCCGTCTGGTTAATGCTGAAAATCTGCGTGCTGGTCGCGGCTTTTACTTCATCCGTCATCTGCCCGTTGATGAAATCTTTCATCGAACGTTTTTCCCAGTACGGGAACAACTCTTCACGATAGATACGTTTATCTTCTTCGCTGATAGCAAAGCGGTCCTGCGGACGCGTCGGGAATTGATCCAGCTCTTTCAGCAGCCAGTAAGGGTCCATTTCCGGCGACATAATCCCGGCGCGCGGTTTTACGGTGCGGTTACCGGCAATCAGTTCTTCATCACGAATCGAAATTTCAACATGTTCAAGGATATACGCTGTTGCTTTCGCCCGGCGCAATATCACCGGTTCGCCTTCGGTTTGCCGATGGCTGGCGGTATAAAGCAGCGCCCGCTCCAGCGAGATTTCACGGGTATTGGCAAACAGTGCAGTTTTGAGGCGAGAGATACGATTCGTCATGAGGAACTCCTGTGGGAAAGCGAACCCGCCCTTGCGAGCGGGAGAAGAACTTAAGCGGTTTGCGCCAGGTGAGCTTCAATTTTGCTCATAATGGCGTCAGCACGTTTTACTGCATCGCTGATGTTGACGCGCACGATGGTCTTGCCAGCAAAACGCTCTTCAAACTTGATGCCGATATCTTTGGTCAGAATCACCATATCAGCGCTCGCCACATCTTCCGCAGTCAGTTCATTTTCCAGACCAATTGACCCCTGGGTTTCTACTTTCACTTCCCAGCCTTTCGCTTTCGCGGCACTTTCCAGCGCCTCTGCTGCCATATAGGTATGGGCAACACCTGAAGGACATGCGGTTACTGCAATAATTTTCGTCATGGCTCGTTCCTCAATTAATTAATTTCAAAATCCAAATCCAGGTCGTCTTCTTTTTCATCAGTCGAAGACCCATTTTTACGCGCCAGACTTTTCAGCACGTTCACACAAACAGCCGTCACCACTGCTCCGACAGCCACTGCTGCGATATAACCCAGCTTGCCTTCAACCACCGGCAGCACAATCAGACCACCCCAGCCTGCATAGCACTGCGCACCGACCAGCGCCGCAGTTACTGCACCACAAACTGAACCGACCATGATGGAAGGAATGACACGCAGCGGATCGGCAGCGGCGAAAGGAATCGCCCCTTCAGTAACGCCAACACAGCCCATCACCAGTGCCGCTTTGCCGGTTTCGCGCTCTTCTGCGGAGAAATTTTTACGACCAATCAGCGTCGCCAGCCCCATCCCCAGCGGCGGGATACAAATACCCACGGCAGCGATGACCACCACGGTATAAACACCCTGAGCAACGCAAATCAGCATGAAGGCATAGGCCACTTTGTTAACCGGACCGCCCATATCGAACGCCAGCATCAGACCCATGATCACCGCCAGCATAACAATGCTGCCCTGCTGCATCCCCTGAAGCCACTGAGTCAGGCTGTTGGTCAACGCCCCTACAGGCTCGCCCAAGCCCCACATCATGATGCCTGCGGTAATCAGTGTGCCGACGATAGGAATAATGAAGATAGGCATCACCGAGCGCAGAACTTTATGCACCGGAATTTTCTTCAGGTAATGCACCACGATGCCGCCGATAATCCCGGCGATCAGTGCACCAAAGAAGCCCGCACCAAAGCTGTTACCAACCCAGGCACCGATAGCGCACGGAGCCAGCGCAGAACGCTCTGCAATGGAGTAACCAATGTAAGCGGCGAGGAAAGGCACCATCAGCGTCAAACCTGCAACGCCGATATCAAACAGTTTTTTCAAATTCGGATCGGCTACGGCATCCGGCACTGCGCCTTTGCCATACAACATGACGGAAACCGCCAGCAAAATACCGCCCGATACCACGAAGGGAATCATGTGTGAAACGCCCGTCATTAAATGCTGACGGGTATTTTTCAGGATCTGCACCAACTCATTCATAAGCTGCTCCCGGGCTTGCGAAAGCCCATGTCCATATTTTTGATGGAGGAAACAATAGGCAATCGCAGGCGGAGCAAACAGTGGATAAAAAGGCCATTTACTGGACTTTTGTAATATCAGTACAAAAATGCGATCCGCCTCATAACTTGCGATAAACCGGAAGCATGCCGCAAAACGGCGTCTTGTGAGACGCGCCGCAAATTGACGGTTACATTACATTTGTCCAGCTTTTGGCAGATTTGTCACATGGCAGGCCGTTGCCGTGCGCTCTTATCCTGTAAACAGAAAACCGTACCGGGAGAGAGGCAATGGCCCTGATTGTGGAATTTATTTGTGAGCTACCTAACGGCGTACATGCGCGTCCGGCAAGCCACGTTGAAACGCTGTGTAATACTTTTTCATCACAAATTGAGTGGCATAACCTGCGCACTGACCGCAAGGGCAACGCCAAAAGCGCCCTTGCGCTGATTGGCACCGATACGCTGGCGGGCGATAACTGCCAGTTACTGATTTCCGGGGCCGACGAACAGGAAGCGCACCAGCGTTTAAGCCAATGGCTGCGCGATGAATTCCCCCACTGCGATGCGCCGCTGGCGGAAGTTAAATCTGACGAACTGGAACCACTGCCGGTTTCACTGACCAATCTGAATCCGCAAATTATCCGCGCCCGCACCGTGTGCAGCGGTAGTGCAGGCGGCATTCTGACGCCGATCTCTTCTTTAGATCTCAATGCGCTGAGTAATCTTCCCGCAGCCAAAGACGTTGACGCCGAGCAATCCGCACTGGAAAATGGCCTGACGCTGGTACTGAAAAACATTGAGTTTCGTCTGCTGGATAGCGACGGTGCTACCAGCGCGATACTGGAAGCTCACCGATCCCTGGCTGGCGATACATCTTTACGTCAGCACTTACTGGCAGGCGTCAGCGAGGGATTAAGCTGTGCCGAAGCGATTGTCGCCAGTGCGAATCACTTTTGCGAAGAGTTCGCCCGTTCCAGCAGCAGCTACCTGCAAGAACGTGCCCTGGACGTACGCGACGTCTGCTTCCAGTTACTCCAGCAAATCTACGGTGAGCAACGCTTCCCGGCACCGGGCAAACTGACGCAGCCCGCCATTTGTATGGCTGATGAACTGACTCCCAGCCAATTCCTCGAACTGGATAAAAATCACCTCAAAGGTCTGTTACTGAAAAGTGGCGGCACCACCTCACATACCGTAATTCTTGCCCGTTCGTTCAACATTCCGACACTGGTTGGTGTAGATATTGATGCCCTTACTCCGTGGCAGCATCAAACGATTTATATCGACGGCAACGCCGGGGCGATTGTGGTTGAGCCAGGGGAAGCCGTGGCCCGTTATTATCAGCAAGAAGCCCGCGTACAGGACGCCCTTCGTGAGCAACAGCGTGTCTGGCTGACCCAACAAGCCCGTACCGCTGACGGTATCCGCATTGAAATTGCCGCTAACATCGCTCACTCCGTGGAAGCGCAGGCCGCATTCGGCAATGGTGCGGAAGGCGTTGGTTTGTTCCGCACTGAAATGCTCTATATGGATCGCACCAGTGCACCGGGCGAAAGCGAGCTGTACAACATTTTTTGTCAGGCGCTGGAGTCTGCCAACGGACGCAGCATTATTGTGCGCACTATGGACATTGGCGGCGACAAACCCGTTGATTATCTGAACATTCCGGCAGAAGCTAACCCGTTCCTCGGTTATCGCGCTGTGCGTATTTATGAAGAATACGCCTCGCTGTTCACCACACAACTACGGTCGATCCTGCGCGCCTCCGCTCACGGCAGCCTGAAAATCATGATCCCGATGATCTCCTCAATGGAAGAGATCTTATGGGTGAAAGAAAAACTGGCGGAAGCCAAACAGCAACTGCGTAACGAACACATTCCGTTTGATGAGAAGATCCAGCTTGGCATTATGCTGGAAGTACCGTCGGTGATGTTCATCATCGATCAATGCTGCGAAGAGATTGATTTCTTTAGTATTGGTAGTAATGACCTGACGCAATATCTGCTGGCAGTGGATCGCGATAACGCTAAGGTTACTCGTCACTACAACAGCCTGAATCCGGCATTCTTGCGGGCGCTCGATTACGCCGTGCAGGCGGTGCATCGCCAGGGCAAATGGATTGGTCTGTGCGGTGAGCTGGGAGCGAAAGGTTCCGTGCTGCCGTTGCTGGTCGGCTTAGGGCTGGATGAACTCAGCATGAGCGCACCATCAATTCCGGCGGCGAAAGCGCGGATGGCGCAACTTGATAGCCGTGAGTGCCGCAAGTTGCTCAACCAGGCAATGGCCTGCCGTACTTCGCTGGAAGTGGAACACCTGCTGGCGCAATTCCGCATGATCCAACAGGACGCACCGCTGGTCACCGCCGAGTGCATCACGCTGGAAAGTGACTGGCGCAGCAAAGAAGAAGTGCTCAAAGGCATGACCGATAACCTGCTGCTGGCGGGCCGCTGCCGCTATCCGCGTAAACTGGAAGCCGACTTATGGGCGCGCGAGGCCGTTTTCTCTACCGGTCTGGGCTTTAGTTTTGCCATTCCACACAGCAAATCAGAACACATTGAGCAATCCACCATCAGCGTGGCGCGTCTGCAAGCGCCGGTGCGCTGGGGCGATGATGAAGCGCAATTCATCATTATGTTAACCCTGAACAAACACGCTGCGGGCGATCAGCACATGCGCATTTTCTCGCGCCTCGCTCGCCGCATCATGCACGAAGAATTCCGTAACGCGCTGGTTAACGCCGCCTCTGCCGACGCTATCGCCAGCCTGCTGCAACATGAACTGGAACTGTAAAAGGAAACATCATGGAACTGTATCTGGACACCGCTAACGTCGCAGAAGTCGAACGTCTGGCACGCATATTCCCCATTGCCGGGGTGACAACTAACCCGAGCATTATCGCTGCCAGCAAGGAGTCCATCTGGGAAGTTCTGCCGCGTCTGCAAAAAGCGATTGGTGATGAGGGCATTCTGTTTGCTCAGACTATGAGTCGTGACGCGCAGGGTATGGTGGAAGAAGCGAAGCGCCTGCGCGACGCCATTCCGGGCATTGTGGTGAAAATCCCGGTGACTTCCGAAGGTCTGGCCGCCATTAAGATGCTGAAAAAAGAGGGTATTACTACGCTTGGCACCGCAGTGTACAGTGCTGCACAAGGGTTACTGGCCGCGCTGGCAGGGGCAAAATACGTTGCTCCGTATGTTAACCGCGTAGATGCCCAGGGCGGGGACGGCATTCGTACGGTTCAGGAGCTGCAAGCGCTGTTAGAAATGCACGCACCAGAAAGCATGGTGCTGGCGGCCAGCTTTAAAACGCCGCGTCAGGCGCTGGACTGTTTACTGGCAGGATGTGAATCCATCACCCTGCCCTTAGATGTAGCGCAACAAATGCTCAACACCCCTGCGGTAGAGTCAGCTATAGAGAAGTTCGAACACGACTGGAATGCCGCATTTGGCACTACTCATCTCTAAAGGAGCAATTATGGACCGCATTATTCAATCACCGGGTAAATACATCCAGGGCGCTGATGTGATTAATCGTCTGGGCGAATACCTGAAGCCGCTGGCAGAACGCTGGTTCGTGGTGGGTGACAAATTTGTTTTAGGTTTTGCTCAATCCACTGTCGAGAAAAGCTTTAAAGATGCTGGACTGGTAGTAGAAATTGCGCCGTTTGGCGGTGAATGTTCGCAAAATGAGATCGATCGTCTGCGTGGCATCGCGGAGACTGCGCAGTGTGGCGCAATTCTCGGTATCGGTGGCGGAAAAACCCTCGATACTGCCAAAGCACTGGCACATTTCATGGGTGTTCCGGTAGCGATCGCACCGACTATCGCCTCTACCGATGCACCGTGCAGCGCATTGTCTGTTATCTACACCGATGAGGGTGAGTTTGACCGCTATCTACTGTTGCCAAATAACCCGAATATGGTCATTGTCGACACCAAAATCGTCGCTGGCGCTCCTGCACGTCTGTTAGCGGCGGGTATCGGCGATGCGCTGGCAACCTGGTTTGAAGCACGCGCCTGTTCCCGTAGCGGCGCTACCACTATGGCGGGCGGCAAGTGCACCCAGGCGGCGCTGGCACTGGCAGAACTGTGCTACAACACTCTGCTGGAAGAAGGCGAAAAAGCGATGCTTGCCGCCGAACAGCATGTAGTAACCCCTGCGCTGGAACGCGTGATTGAAGCGAACACCTATTTAAGCGGTGTTGGTTTTGAAAGCGGCGGACTGGCGGCGGCTCATGCGGTGCATAACGGCCTGACCGCTATCCCGGACGCGCATCACTATTATCACGGTGAAAAAGTGGCATTCGGTACGCTGACGCAGCTGGTACTGGAAAACGCGCCGGTTGAGGAAATCGAAACCGTAGCTGCACTTAGCCATGCGGTAGGTTTGCCAATAACTCTCGCTCAACTGGATATTAAAGAAGATGTCCCGGCGAAAATGCGAATTGTGGCAGAAGCGGCATGTGCAGAAGGTGAAACCATCCACAACATGCCTGGCGGCGCGACGCCAGATCAGGTTTACGCCACTCTGCTGGTAGCCGACCAGTACGGTCAGCGTTTCCTGCAAGAGTGGGAATAACCTACTCCAAACTCCCGGCTTGTCCGGGAGTTTGAACGCAAAATTGCCTGATGCGCTACGCTTATCAGGCCTACGCAATCTCTGCAATATATTGAATTTGCGTGCTTTTTAGGCCAGATAAGGCGTTCACGCCGCATCCGGCACTCTGTGCCAGTAATCTGAAACTCCTACGTTGTCCAGGAGTTTTTTATCCGCTTCTGGACATTTTCTCTACAGAACAATCGTTAGCCCGGAAGGTCGAATCTGTGACTCTTATTTTCACGGACGAACCAGATGAAAGCTTCACTGGCGCTGCTCAGCCTGCTAACGGCATTTACCAGCCACTCCTTAAAATCTCCCGCCGTTCCACCAACCGTGGTACAAATCCAGGCCAATACCAACCTTGCCATCGCAGACGGTGCCAGACAGCAAATCGGCAACACGCTATTTTACGATCCGGCGTATGTGCGGCTTACCTATCCTGGCGGTGATGTCCCGCAAGAACGCGGTGTATGTTCCGATGTGGTGATCCGTGCATTGCGCAGCCAGAAGGTCGATTTGCAGAAACTGGTTCACGAAGATATGGCGAAGAATTTTGCCGAGTACCCGCAAAAATGGAAGTTAAAGCGCCCGGACAGCAACATCGATCACCGTCGGGTGCCTAATCTGGAAACCTGGTTTAGCCGCCACAACAAAACACGCCCCATCAGTAAAAATGCCGGTGACTATCAAGCGGGCGATATTGTCTCCTGGCGATTAGATAACGGGCTGGCGCATATTGGGGTGGTGTCAGATGGCTTCGCCCGCGACGGTACGCCACTGGTGATACATAACATTGGCGCAGGCGCGCAGGAAGAAGATGTGCTGTTTAGCTGGCGGATGGTGGGGCATTATCGTTATTTTGTTAAATAAGCGATCGCCCCACATGAAGAAAAAATTCAGATGCTTTTTACACTGACAGCTTCTTTTTTCTTACGGCTCACCAGCGCCAGTGCCAGCACAATCAGCACAATACCGCTACCTTCAACGGCCCCCGGATTCTCACCGAGCAGCCACCAGGAAAAGAGTACGCCGCAAACGGGAACGGCCAGCGTGCTTAAGCTGGCAATACTGGCAGGCAAGTTTTTCAATACAAACAACCATAAGCTCCACGCCAGCGCCGTCGCCAGAATCGCACTGTAGGCCAGCGCCCAGAACACGGTGGGCTGCCAGTCAATTTCACGTTGCGGCACCAGTAAAGCGACCACACTCATCACCAGCGCCGCATAGAGCATCTGCCAGGATGTTAACGATAATAAATCCACGCGCGGATGACGGGTGTATAGGCGTTTAGCAACAATCGCGCTCGCCCCCCAACTAACACCGGAGAGGATTGCCAGCATGGCACTTTTCATCGAAGAGAAATCGAGTTGCCACGGCTGCAACACCAAAAATAAGCCGAAAGCGGCAATCAGAATCGCGAAATATTGCCCACGTCGCAGGCGTTCACCGAGAAACAACGCGGCGAAAATCACCACCCAGAACGGCATGGTATAGCTCAGGAGCGCCACCTTCCCCGCACCTCCGCTGACCAACGCCCACTGCGCCAGACCAACCATCCCGCAGGTTTGTAACAGGGCAATGGCTAAGGTGTATTTAAACGGCGTCGGGTGAATTCCGCGACCACGTAATAAAAGGACGATGAATAAAACGAGAGCGCCGAAAATGCAGCGTAAGGCGGTAAAGTCGAAGGCACCGATGTAACTGGTGACTTGCTTCATGAAAATCCAGCTATAACTCCAGATAAGTGTGAGCACAACCAGGCCACTGATTGCCAGTGGGTTGCTCTTTCCTGCGGCAGACATGAGAGATCCAGTGTGTAGTTTTCCTGTGGACACTATACGCCGGTAAAGAAACTTCAGCGACTGCCTGAAAGATAGTCACTGAAGAAGGTCAGATTACAGCAGGTCGAAACGGTCGAGGTTCATCACTTTCACCCATGCCGCTACGAAGTCTTTAACAAACTTCTCGTGGGCATCGCTGCTGGCGTAAACTTCCGCTACCGCACGCAGGACAGAGTTAGAACCAAATACCAGATCCGCACGGCTGGCTGTGTATTTCACTTCGCCGGTTTCGCGGTCACGTCCTTCGAACAGCTCTTTCGATTCGTCAGTCGCTTTCCACTCGTAACGCATATCCAGCAAGTTCACGAAGAAGTCATTGCTCAATACGCCAACGCGGTCAGTGAAGACGCCGTTTTTGCTGCTATCGAAGTTGGCACCCAGTACACGCATCCCGCCCACCAGCGCAGTCATTTCCGGCGCGGTCAGCGTCAGTTGCTGTGCTTTGTCGATCAGCAGTGACTCGGTGGTGGAAACGTCCAGACGAGCGCGATAGTTACGGAAACCGTCAGCAATTGGCTCCAGCAGCTCAAACATCTCAATGTCAGTCTGATCCTGACGCGCATCAACGCGACCCGGCGCAAACGGTACATGAATGCTCAAACCTGCGGCGCTTGCGGCTTTCTCAACACCAACCACACCAGCCAGCACGATGATATCCGCCAGCGAGGCTTTACCAGACTCTTTCTGGATTTTCTCCAGAACAGGCAGAGCACGAACGGCTGCGGCGTTCACATCCCAGTCGCGCTGCGGCATTAATGCCAGACGCGCACCGTTGGCACCACCGCGTTTGTCGCCACCACGGAAGGTAGAAGCAGATGCCCAGGCCACCGATACCAGCTCACTAACAGACAGACCAGAATCCGCAATCGCGAATTTCAGATCGATAATGTCCTGCTCGGTCGGGTTGTAGATCGGCTGCGGCAGCGGATCTTGCCAGATCAGATCTTCTTTCGGCACTTCCGGCCCGATGTAGCGAGATTTCGGCCCCATATCCCTGTGCGTCAGTTTGAACCAGGCACGGGCAAAGGCTTCGTTGAACGCCTGCGGATCGTTGAGGAAACGACGAGAGATCTTCTCGAACTCAGGATCAAAACGCAGCGTCAGGTCGGTCACCAGCATTGTCGGTTTACGTTTCTTCGACGGATCGAACGGATCCGGGATAATTTCCGGTGCGTCTACCGCTTCGAACTGGATTGCTCCAGCCGGACTGCGGGTCTGTACCCACTCATATTTGAACAGGTTCTCGAAGAAAAGTTGCTCCACTGGGTCGGCGTCTGGGTCCAGACAACTTCCAGACCAGAGGTAATGGCATCTGCGCCAACGCCGCTGCCGTAAGTGCTCGCCCAGCCTAAACCTTGTTCTTCAATCGGTGCAGCTTCTGGATCAGGACCTACATTTGATGTCGGACCGGCACCGTGAGTTTTACCCAGCGTATGACCACCCGCAATCAGCGCCACGGTTTCTTCGTCGTTCATGCCCATGTTGCCGAAGGTCGCACGGATAGCTGCTGCCGCAGAAAGCGGTTCGCCGCTGTGATCCGGGCCTTCCGGGTTAACGTAAATCAGACCCATCTCGGTTGCACCCAGCGGTGCTTTCGCCAGCGCTTCCGGATGACGGTGAGTCAGCCAGGCTTTTTCATCACCCCAGTTAACATCCAGATCCGGTTCCCAGACGTCTTCACGACCGGCACCAAAACCGAAGGTACGGAAGCCGGAGTTTTCCAGCGCCACGTTACCTGCGAGGATAAACAGGTCGGCCCAGGAGATTTTCTGACCATATTTCTGTTTGATTGGCCACAACAGGCGACGCGCTTTATCGAGGCTTACGTTATCCGGCCAGGAGTTCAGCGGTGCAAAACGTTGCTGACCACGACCCGCGCCGCCGCGTCCATCGATTGAACGGTAAGTACCTGCGCCGTGCCAGGCCATACGAATAAACAGACCGGCGTAGCTGCCCCAGTCGGCTGGCCACCACGGCTGAGATTCTGTCAGCAGGGCTTTCAGATCTTTTTTCAGGCCGTAGTAATCTAATTTGCTGAATTCTTTGCGGTAGTCAAAGTCCTCACCCAGCGGGTTAGAACGATTAGAATGTTGGTTTAACAGGTCAACACGGAGTTGATTTGGCCACCAGTCGCGAGTGGTTGTGCCCGCCCCCGCGCTCTGGTCGTGACCGCCCTGATGGAACGGGCATTTGCCAGTGGCTGTCGTGTTATGGATATCGTCTGACGTGCTCATCAATGTGCTCCCCTCTACAGTGTTACCGTTACGATACACAGCGTTAGAGAGAAGTTATAATTGAATTAATCCACGGATGCGATAGTTGAGATCTTACATATTGTTGGTTAAAGAGATGTAGGTCAAATTGATCGTAATTAAGCTTTTTTGATTATGTCCGAATTCGGACAAATGCTTTATAAAAAAGGGTTTTAGCTTCATATCCTTCAAGTAATGAGGGAGAAAACAAGGCTGACAACCTTATTTTCCCGCCCTCATTTCGAGGCAGCATTTTGTGCTCTGTTTAAAATTTGTGATCACTGTGTGATTTTCACAAAAGCCACACTATTTATAAACCAGGTCGAACACCCAGCGTATGGCAAATCGCGTAACTCATTTCAGCGCGGTTAAGCGTATAGAAGTGGAAATCTTTCACTCCTTCACGGCTTAAAATCTTCACCATATCCATGGCAATATTCGCGCCCACCAGTTTGCGGGTTTCGGCATCATCATCCAGGCCGTCGAACATTTGCGCCATCCACGCCGGAATACGCACGTTGGTCATATCGGCAAATTTCTTCGCCTGTTTAAAGTTAGATACCGGCAAAATTCCCGGAATAATTTCCACATCAATGCCCGCCGATACACAGCGGTCACGAAAACGCAGGTAGCTTTCGACATCGAAGAAGAACTGAGTAATCGCGCGGTTGGCTCCGGCATCGACTTTGCGTTTCAGATTAAGCAAATCCGCCTGAGCGCTTTTTGCTTCCGGGTGAACTTCCGGATACGCCGCCACGGAGATATCGAAATCTGCCACTTCTTTTAATAGCGTCACCAGGTCAGAAGCATACATTTCTGGCTTACCACTTCCCGGCGGCAGATCGCCACGCAGCGCCACGATATGACGAATACCGTTATTCCAGTAGTCGCGTGCAATGGTGCGCAACTCGTCGGGCGTCGCATCAATGCAAGTAAGATGCGGTGCCGCTTCCAGACCAGTGCGATCTTTAATGCCTTTAATAATGCTGTGCGTACGGTCGCGCTCGCCGGAGTTCGCGCCATAGGTCACCGATACAAACTTCGGTTTCAGGCTGCTAAGGCGATCGATGGAGTTCCACAGGGTCTGCTCCATTTCACTGGTACGCGGCGGGAAAAACTCGAACGAAACGTTAATCTGCCCCTGGACTTCTGCCAGGCTCTGATTCAGGGCATCCCGCTGGCTGGCGTGAAAAAAGCTCATACCTTACCTCATCAATCGCTTGTAGTTATATGTTGTGTTGTGCACATCTATCCGTTTAGACGTCCAGATGTAAAGATGAAGGAAAAGCCGAAGGGCGTCAACCGAAAAATGACCAATGATGGTGAGGAAAAATCAGGGAAGATGAAAAAACTTCAGGATGGTAAGAAAAAGAAAATCCGGTATGCAAAGCAAACCGGACTGCAAATATAAACTAACCATGTACTTATTGCTTCTTGCCGGATTCGTCGTAAACGCTTAATCCGGCCTAATCCTATGATAATTCAATATATTTCATTAGAAACCATAAACCCGAAAACATGAGTACCGGGCATTATTAAATTTCTGAAATTACAACAACTGTGCCAGCCGGTTGATATCCGACTGAATCGCCCCGGCGGTGACGTCGCGCCCCGCGCCAGGCCCACGGATCACCAGCGGGTTGTCGCGATACCAGCGGCTTTCGATGGCAAAGACGTTATCGCACGGCAGCAGTGATGCCAGCGGATGGTCTTCACGCACCGCCTCCACGCCCACACGCGCTTTGCCGTTGGCATCGAAACGCGCCACGTAGCGCAGCACCAGCCCCATTTCGCGGGCCGCTTCCAGCCGTTGCACCATCTGCTCGTTAAGTTCATCGCCATTTTCAAAGAAATGGTCGATGCTGCCGCCTTCGCAATGAGCAGGCACCAGCGATTCCACACGTACCTGGTCCGGTTCAATGTTGTAACCCGCTTCACGCGCCAGAATTACCAGCTTGCGCATTACGTCTTTGCCGGAGAGGTCGTCACGCGGATCAGGCTCGGTTAAGCCCTGCTGCCACGCCTGATCCACCAGCTCGGTAAACGGCACGCTACCGTCGAATTGCAGGAACAGCCAGGAGAGCGTGCCGGAGAAGATCCCGCTGATCGACAAAATAGTATCGCCGCTGTCGATCAGATCGCGCACGGTGTGGTTGATCGGCAAGCCCGCACCGACGGTGGCATTGTACAGCCAGTGACGCCCGGTTTTTTCGAAGCCGTCGTGGATCTGGCGATATTTATTGCTGTCGCTGGCTCCCGCCAGTTTGTTGGCGCTGATAACGTGGAAACCGTGGCTGGCGAAATCAAGATACTGATCAGCAAGCTGCTGGCTGGCGGTAACGTCCAGCACCACTAAATCATCATACGGATGGGCGCGCATCCACAGGAACAACGACTCTTCATCCTGCTCAACCGCTTCATCGTTGAAGAAGGCTAACGCGCGGCTGGCGTCCAGCCCGTCATAGCTCAACAGGCTGCGGCGGCTGTCCACCACACCTGCCAGCACAAACTCAAAGCCGGTACGTGCCGAAAGCGTGCTCTGCTCACGGGCGAACAGTTCCAGCCAACGGGAACCGATATTGCCCTTACCGAACAATACCAGGCCGATGCGTTTTTCTGCGCGGAAGACGGACTGATGCAGCCCCTGAATCAGGCTTTCGGTCGGGCCGGTGCGCAGTACTGCCACCAGGCTGATGCCGTCATCGGACTGCCAGGTAAATTCGACCGGCTGGCCTTTCAGTTGCTGCCAGAAGCGGTGGCAATGCAGCGGGTTACGGGTGACGCCTGCACCGACCATCGCCACCAGCGCCAGCCCCTGACGCAGGCGCAGTTCGCCAGGTAATCCCGCTTCGTCGAGGATTTTCAGCGCACTGTCGGCCACTTCTGAGGTGTAGCAAAATTGCAGCAACTGGCGATCGTTATGTACGCCAACCGCCAGCGGGCGTACCTGCGCGCGTTTCAGGATTTGGTCGATCTCTTTATGCGCCAGTTTGAAATCCTGACTGGCGGGCACCTGAAACTCAATCAAACAGACATCATCGTGGCTGGTGACAATACGCGCACCAGTACCGGAGGCCAGCACGCGTTCAATGCGCGTGGAACCTTGATCCGGCGTGTAGCTACAGCGCAGTTGCAGGTCGATTTCGCTGCCAGAAACCGGCTGTAAAGTACGGGCGTGAAGAACGGGAGCCGCCAGGCGCGCCAGTTCGCTGGCCTCATCCAGACGCAGCAACGGCAGCAGGCAGGCATCTTTCACTTTACGCGGGTCGGCACTGTATACCCCGGCGACGTCGCTCCAGATGGTTACGCGAGAAACACCCGCCAGCGCACCGATTTGTGTCGCGGAATAGTCGGAACCGTTACGCCCCAGCAGCACCGTTTCACCGGCGTTGTTGCGGCTGATAAATCCGGTCACCACCAGACGTTTGCCCGGATGTTGCACCAGCAGCTGTTGCAGCAACGGGTAAGAAAGCCCTTCATCAACCTGCGGTTGTGCGGCGCGTTCAGCGCGTAAAAACTCGCGGGCATCAAGCCAGGCCGCTGGCAGCCCTTGTTGATTAAGTACCGCAGACATCAGGCGTGCCGACCATACTTCCCCGTGGCCCACCACTTCCGCATACACTGCGTCGTTAATACCGCTGTCGAGCAGCGCCGCCAGGCGCTCAAGGTCGCTGACAAAAGCGCGAATGAGGCTATCAGCTTCTTCAGCGGGTAGCAGACCGCTAATCAGATCGCACTGATAGCGACGCAGCGTTTGTTGAACCTGATGCGCAGAGAGACGATCGGTCTGGCTTAGTTTCAACCAGTTAATCAACTGGTTAGTGGTGCTACCGGCGGCGGAAACCACCATCATATCGTCAGGCTGAGAGTACTCCGCCATAATGCCCGCAACACGCAAATAACACTTCACATCAGCCAGACTACTGCCACCAAATTTATGCAGTTGACGACCTTTCGCCCCTGCCTGCGCAATCACACTCATTTTTACCCCTTGTTTGCAGCCCGGAAGCCATTTTCCAGGTCGGCAATTAAATCTTCGCCATCTTCAATACCGGTGGAGATACGCAGCAGCGTCTCGGAGATCCCGGCGGCAGCACGCGCTTCTGGTGCCATGCCTGCATGTGTCATGGTTGCGGCGTGAGAGATTAAACTTTCCACTCCCCCTAATGATTCCGCCAGCGTAAACAACGACAGCCCGCCCAGGAAACGACGCAGCGTCTGCTCATCGCCATCCAGTTCAAAACTCAACATTGCGCCAAAGCCTTTTTGCTGGCGCGCGGCAATTTCATGCCCCTGATTTTCCGACAGCGACGGGTGATACAGTTTTTTCACCAACGGCTGGGTTTGCAGATATTTCACAATCGCCTGCGCGTTGCGCTGGGCCAGCTCCATACGCGGCACCAGCGTTCGCAACCCGCGTAGCAGCAGATAGCTGTCAAACGCGCCGCCCGTCACGCCAATATTGTTTGTCCACCAGGCAAGTTCAGTGACAACGTCCGGGTCTTTAGCAATCACCACGCCAGCCACCACGTCAGAGTGACCGTTCAGATATTTCGTACATGAATGCAACACCAGATCGGCACCCAATGCCAGCGGATTTTGTAATGCCGGGCTTAAGAAGGTGTTATCCACCACGCTCACCGCCCCGACTTCCCTTGCCAGATGGCAGATTTTCGCAATATCCACGATGCGTAACAATGGATTACTTGGGCTTTCTACCAGTACCAGTTTGGGTTTTTCTGCCAGCGCTGCCCGTAATGCCTGTTCATCGCCTTGATCAACAAACAACACGCGATAGCAACCGCGTTTCGCCAGACTGTCGAACAGGCGATAGCTACCGCCGTAGCAGTCGTGCGGCGCAACCAGCAGATCGCCAGGTTTCAAAAAGACGGTCGTTACCAAGTGAATCGCGGACATGCCGGTATTAGTAAGTACTGCGCCAGCACCGCCTTCCAGTTCTGCCAGCGCACGCTGAACCACATCGCGCGTTGGGTTGCCGCGACGCGAGTAATCATGCGCGCGCGGTTCATTAAATCCGGTAAAGTTATAGGTGCTGGAAAGATGGATGGGAGGGACAACGCAACCATACTGTTCGTCGTCATTTAACCCGCTACGCACTGCGATGGTGGCCTGTTTACGCGTCATGTGATGAAGTTTCCTGGGCTTTGTCGGTGAAATGTCAGGCACCAGAGTAAACATTGTGTTAATGGACGTCAATACATCTGGACATCTAAACTTCTTTACGTATAGATTGAGCAAATCCCAAATAGCCGTTAAAATTATATGCATTATCACGCCGACAGGTGCATTACACGATGTCACGGTAACGCCTGTACGGTAAACTATGCGGGTTTACGGTCAGTACCCACATAAATTGTGTGGTCTGGTCTCAATTTATTGACGAAGAGGATTAAGTATCTCATGGCTGAATGGAGCGGCGAATATATCAGCCCATACGCTGAGCACGGCAAGAAGAGTGAACAAGTCAAAAAGATTACGGTTTCCATTCCTCTTAAGGTGTTAAAAATCCTCACCGATGAACGCACGCGTCGTCAGGTGAACAACCTGCGTCACGCTACCAACAGCGAGCTGCTGTGCGAAGCGTTTCTGCATGCCTTTACCGGGCAACCTTTGCCGGATGATGCCGATCTGCGTAAAGAGCGCAGCGACGAAATCCCGGAAGCGGCAAAAGAGATCATGCGTGAGATGGGGATTAACCCGGAGACGTGGGAATACTAAAGCAAAAAAGAGCGGCGCGGAGTGGAATCGCCTGATGCGCTACGCTTATCAGGCCTACGTCATATTGCAATTTATTGAATTTGCACGAACTTGTAGGCCGGATAAGGCGTTCACGCCGCATCCGGCATAAACAACGAGCACGTTGTCTGCGACCCACCGCTTTTTATACATGGACGTTTAACTATGAAAAACAGGCTGCTGATCCTCAGCCTGCTGGTTTCTGTACCTGCCTTTGCCTGGCAGCCACAAACCGGCGACATCATCTTTCAGATCTCTCGCTCATCGCAAAGTAAAGCGATCCAACTGGCGACCCATTCCGATTATAGCCACACCGGTATGCTGGTGATACGCAACAAAAAGCCCTACGTTTTTGAAGCGGTCGGCCCGGTGAAATACACCCCGCTCAAGCAGTGGATCGCCCATGGTGAAAAGGGCAAATACGTTGTTCGCCGCGTTGAAGGCGGACTGAGTGTTGAACAACAGCAAAAACTGGCGCAAACGGTAAAACGTTATCTCGGTAAACCGTATGATTTCAGCTTCTCATGGAGCGACGATCGCCAGTACTGTTCGGAAGTGGTGTGGAAGGTTTACCAGAACGCGCTGGGAATGCGCGTGGGCGAGCAGCAGAAGTTGAAAGAGTTCGATCTCAGCAACCCGCTGGTCCAGGCTAAGCTCAAAGAACGCTACGGCAAAAATATTCCGCTTGAGGAAACGGTAGTTTCACCACAAGCCGTTTTCGACGCGCCACAACTCACCACGGTTGCCAAAGAGTGGCCGCTGTTTTCGTGGTAATGGATGATGAAAAAAATAATTCCCGCCGTAGTCTGTTTGTTGCTTTGTAGTTGCACGACCTTTCCGCAAACTGTCGCTCCGGTAAACGGTGATGCCTCCAATTAGTTGAATTAAGGATATAATACTCGCTTTTAAGGTTGTTTCATGGTCACAGTTAACCTTCATTGCCCCCGTTGCCAGTCCGTTCAGGTTTACCGTCACGGGCAGAACCCAAAAAGACATGATCGATTCCGCGGCCGTGACTGTCACCGGGTATTTCAGCTCAGTTACTGTTACGAGCCCCGTAAACCGGGAGTTAAAGACCAAATCGCTGAAATGACTTTCAACGGTGCCGGAGTTCGCGATACTGCCCGTACGCTGAAAATCGGCATTAATACAGTCATCCGAACTTTAAAAAACTCTCGCCACGAAGAATAACGTCATCCCCGGTCGCTCATGCTGATGTGGCACTCATCTGCGAACTTAGTCAGCAATGGAGCTTTGTCGGCAGTAAAGCGCGACAGCACTGGCTCTGGTACGTGTACAATACGAAAACTGGTGGTGTTCTGGCCTACACTTTTGGCCCCCGGACTGACGAAACCTGTCGTGAATTGCTGGCGCTGCTTACCCTTTTACCATCGGCATGTTGACCACTGACGAATGGGGTAGTTACACCAGAGAGTTACCGAAGGAAAAGCATCTGACTGGTAAGATTTTTACTCAGCGCATTGAGCGCAACAATCTGACCCTGAGAACCCGAATCAAACGTCTGGCCCGCAGAACCATCTGTTTCTCGCGCTCTGTAGAACTTCATGAAAAAGTCATCGGTGCTTTTATCGAAAATATATGTTCTACTAATTGGAGTCATCACCCTTCTGATGAGCTTTCCTTGGATGATTACCAGACTGAATACACAGCCAAAGATTTTTACCTCATTCTGCTCTTTTTTCTCAAATGACATATATTATATTTTACATCATATTCATAGGCATATGACATTCCCCCGCCCCCATTATGTCATTGTGGGTTGATGTTGGGCTTTCATAAAAAAAACATCTTTTTTTGAACTAGCATTAATTATATTTACTTTATATATTAAAATATTTTCTCCATCTGGAAATATTTTAGCCACACAATATAAAACAGCTGAATCCGAATTACTTAAAAATATATTATCATTACCCATAACTCCAGCCATTAAATTACTGGAGACTAAAGCAAGAAAATAACAACATTGTATTGCCTTCATTTTAATTACTCCCTTGTCTGATAATTGTAACTCCATTCCCTTTAGCTTTGGGATTATATTTTAGATAGGTGTTATTGGTGATGCTGCCAACTTACTGATTTAGTGTATGATGGTGTTTTTGAGGTGCTCCAGTGGCTTCTGTTTCTATCAGCTGTCCCTCCTGTTCAGCTACTGACGGGGTGGTGCGTAACGGCAAAAGCACTGCCGGACATCAGCGCTATCTCTGCTCTCACTGCCGTAAAACATGGCAACT
>NZ_MECT01000065.1:0-8658 GCF_001722145.1 Shigella sp. FC1544 | reverse complement strand
TTGAGAAGCGGTGTAAGTGAACTGCAGTTGCCATGTTTTACGGCAGTGAGAGCAGAGATAGCGCTGATGTCCGGCAGTGCTTTTGCCGTTACGCACCACCCCGTCAGTAGCTGAACAGGAGGGACAGCTGATAGAAACAGAAGCCACTGGAGCACCTCAAAAACACCATCATACACTAAATCAGTAAGTTGGCAGCATCACCAAACAACCTTCAGACGTATTAACGTTTGGTAATAACGTTTCCATTATCGCGTCCTCAACAATGAATTTTGTGATGCGGTGCCTGGTGCCTCCAGGTGACGTTAACCAGTTAACAATTAACGCCGGATACAGAGAATCCACCCATAACACTGTTTTTGGTTTTAACTGTTCTGCGTGCGCTCAGCCGCATTCACCACATCACAAAATTCACTTTAAAAAGGGCGGCAGAGCAGTCACGGAGTAAAACTGATACCGCCAAACGTCACCAGAAAATTGATAACAGAGGGCGTTGCAGCGGGGTTGTCACTTAAGCGTATGGTCAACCTGACAACCCGGTGTCCTCAGCGGGGGAAGGAATAACCCCGCCATACTTACCGCCGCGCCATTTCGCGGATTGCCACAACCGGAAGCGCACGATCGAATTAAATTTAACGACGACCTATACAGAGAGACTAACTTCTCCGGGCGCTTTCGTGTTATGCCCTGACTTTTCAGGGATATATCCTTTTCAGTAAACTGTCAGTGCCGGATTCTTATCCGTGTCCGGCGCACGCACTCTACCTCACCTGTGAATAAATTAATGATTAATTGATATTTTGTTGTTTGATTCAACTTTCCCATCGGATGTGTGATGCTTTAAATCACAGGAATTAATACTGCTTGCTGTAAAATGATTTTCAAGGGGTTCTATTCGAATCCCTTTCTTTTTCATTAACAAGCCAAACCCCTTATCAATGATGTCCATTAGATCCAGGAAGTATTTTTCATGTAAATCCTGGTTATCAGAGAGCTGCTTCTCTTCGTACAGCCCGATAAAGGCTCGGCGTACGTTACCGGATATATTGTCGATGGTTTCTTTTTCTACGGTACTCAGGTCAAGAGTCGCCAGTTGAGAGCGAACCACATTCGATGCCATTTCCTGGAATGGTACTGGTAAATCTTTAAATTCCATCGTCAACCTCATCAGTCGGAGTTTCTTGCTAACCAGCGACGCGCGCCAGCTTCGGTTTTAAACGTTTTGCTTTTGGTATACGTCATGGCGGTGAATGTGCCGTCCTGGTTGGGGAGCACACCACATACCAGAGATTCGCTGTTGCCAAGATCGATAGTATCCATGCTGACCTCATTACCCCTTAACGCCGGGTAGCGGAACTGTTTGCTGAGAACACCGTGCGGTGTCTTGATGGGTGGTAATTTAGTTTTCTCATGAATGTTGGTCAAGCATTTTTAATGAGAAAACTCAACATTTAATGCAAAATAAAGCCAATACATTGAAATGTAAGGCTTTAAAATTTGTGAAGGGGGTTACTGATGTTTGTTACGTTTGCGAGCTTCTAGTAGCTCGGTGAATAGGCGATTAAAATTCTCAACGCGGGCACGGAGTTCGCTGATTTGTGCTTGCTGCTCTGATTTTGGAAGTGCGCGATACAATCGCAACATCTCCAACTCATCTTCCGATAAGTCTAAGGCGCTGTTGAGTGCTACTGGTGGATCTGGTGTTTTATCCTCGTCACCAAACAGTATCCAAGTTGGTGAACATTGCAATACCTCAGCCAGGCGATGCAAATTTTGCCCGCGCGGGGCTGTATGGTCGCTTTCCCATAGTGAAATTGATGAGCCAGATACGCCAGCGGCTTTGCTTAAATCGTTTTGACTTAAACCAACCTGTTTGCGTCTTTCTCTAATTCGTTGACCTAAAGTTTTCTCGTTCATATTTAGATATCTTAATAACCCTTGACTCGAGATTCCTTGAATGATTGCTATTGAGAAAACTCAACTTTGGAGGGGTGATGTTTAAATCAGACGTAATTAATTTTTATGGGACGAAAGCCAAAGTAGCGAAAGCTGCTGGTGTTGATCCATCTGCTGTTTCTCAATGGGGGGAACTGGTTCCTGAAGGTCGCGCGATGCGCCTGCAAGAGGCATCCGGCGGGGAACTTCAGTACGACCCCAAAGTTTATGACGAATATCGTAAGGCAAAGCGGGCGGGGCGGTTGAACAATGAAAATCACCCCTGAACAGGTTTGTGAGGCTCTGGATGCCTGGGTATGTCGACCAGGAATGACACAGGAGCAAGCGACGATATTAATCACGGAAGCATTCTGGGCTCTGAAAGAACGCCCGAACATCGATGTTCAACGCGTCACGTTTAATGATGGCGAGGTTGATCAACGGGCGCTGGGCGTTAACCGGGTGAAGATATTCGAACGCTGGAAAGCTATCGACACCAGGGATAAGCGGAAAAAATTCACGGCGCTGATTCCGGCAATTATGGAGGCTATCCGAATTAGTGATTTCAGGTTGTATCGTGAGATCAGTGATGGAAAAAGCATTACGTACATGATCGCCGGATTAAACAAAGAATATGGCGATGTGGTGGAGTCCGGGCTGCTTTTTGCGGATCCAGCTGTTGTGGAACGTGAGACTGACGAGCTTATAGAAAAAGCTATTGCTTTCAAGCATGCGTATCGTCAGCAATATCAATATTACTTTGCAGATAAACAAATGTCTGCCAGGGGTTTGTATGAGTATCGATGCACTACGATGGGCTAAAAAGGTGAAAACCGGCAGTTCATCCAGTAAGTCTGTATTGACCTGGCTTGCTGATATGTGCGGTGCCGATTTGTGTGCATACCCGTCTGTATCTGCACTGGCAGAAGTAACGGAACTAAACAAAAAGACTGTGCAGGACAGCTTACGACACCTGATGGAGATTGGGTTAATTGTTGATACCGGTGAGAGAAAAGGCAGAACAAAGCAAATTGTGGTGTACCGACTTATCGGTGTAGAAGAAAGTGTTGCCGAGCCTGAATACACCCAAAAACGGGAGTCTTTAAAGGTGGGTAAAATTGGTGCTGTTAATAAAAACAGTACCGAAAATGGTTATGTTTCAGCACAAAACAGACCCAAAAACGGAACTCTTAGCTGCATGGAAAATAACCAAAGACACCCAAATTTTCCATCAAAGACACCCAAAAACGGATCACGGAACCCAAAGGAACCCAAAGATCTAAACCCCACACATAACGCACGCGAGAGTGCTCCGACCAGTGAGCAGGAAGTTTTGTCGTTACAGGCAGCACCCCTTGTATTCCTGGATGGCCTGAGCGAACCCATCGGAAAATATCCGATGACCGATAGCTGGTATCCGTCACGGGATTTTCGACGACGGGCTGCGTTGTGGGGGATGGCTTTGCCGGAGACAGAATTTACACCTGCTGAACTTGCCGCCTTCCGGGACTACTGGGCAGCGGAGGGGAAAGTGTTTACGCAGATTCAGTGGGAGCAGAAATTCGCCCGTCACGTAAATCACGTCAGGGCGCAGGTTAAACCAGTCAGCAAGGGGGTAAACCATGCAGCAGCACCAGGTGGCACCGCATCACGGGCAGTTCAGGAAATTCGGGCAGCACGTGAGCAGTGGGAACGTGAAAACGGATTTATCAGCGACGGAAACGGTCTGGAAGCTGTGGGAACTCATGGGGGAGGTTTATTCGAACCGCTGGACCCAGAAGAACGGGGCCGCACCTTCGAAGCTCTGGATTGCACAGATTGGCGCGATGACTGAGCAGCAAATCCGACAGGTCTGCCGCCAGTGCATGGACCGCTGCCGGGCGGGTGAAACATGGCCTCCGGACCTGGCTGAGTTTGTGGCGCTGATTTCAGAAAGCGGGGCCAATCCATTTGGCCTGACGGTGGATGCTGTGATGGAGGAGTACCGCCGCTGGCGTGATGAGTCCTGGCGATATGACGGAAGCGACAAATATCCGTGGCCTCAGCCTGTGCTGTACCACATCTGCCTCGAAATGCGTACCAGAGGGATTGAGCGCCAGATGACGCAGGGTGAGTTAAAACGACTTGCGGAACGGCAACTGACGAAATGGGCAAAGCATGTTGGTAACGGGATGAGTGTTCCGCCAGTGCGACGACAACTGGAAGGGGCGAAACACCCGCAAGGGCCAACGCCAATTGAACGGCTGAAACAGGAATACGAACGCCGGAAGGCAGCTGGTTTTATTTGAATCTGAGAAACGATTTTGTCGGAGGAAATTTTAATGGAAACCGTATTTGACGCACTGAAAGCAATGGGAAAAGCCACATCGGTAGAACTGGCCGCGCGACTTGATATCAGTCGTGAAGAGGTTCTCAACGAGCTGTGGGAACTCAAAAGAAATGGCGTCGTTGATAAAACTGGTCACACCTGGTTTCTGGCTGGCGAAGGTGAATCCCGGGTAACCGAAGAGCGGCCAGTAAAATCTGAAGCACAGGATATGCTGACCGGGGAGGTCGAACAAAAAGTTACCGCAGACATGATGATTGAGTTTATCGGTCAGGATGGTGCTAAAACGTGTGAGGAACTGGCGGGTAAGTTCGGCGTCAGTACTCGCAAGGTTGCCTCCACGCTGGCGGTGGTAACCGCAACGGGGCGGCTGGCACGCGTTAATCAGAACGGTAAATTTCGTTACTGCATGCCGGGCGATAATTTACCAGCAGAGCCGAAAGCCGCGCTGGTAACGGAAAGTGATGGTAAGGCCTTTCCTCAGCCAGCAGGTGCTGCGTTACCAGTCCGGGAAGCCGCAACACAGGAAGAAATTAAAACAGAAACTGTGGCGGACATTGTGCAGCCGTTGCCATCGTTTACCGAAACGCAAGCAGATGAGCTGATTTTTCCGTCCCTTCGCAGGGCAAACCTGGCGCTGCGCAGGGCGAAAAGTGATGTTCAGAAGTGGGAGCGAGTCTGCGCCGCGCTGCGGGAGCTGAACAAGCACCGGGATATTGTTCGACAGATTACTGATTCTTCCCGCCGTGTTGTATCGGAAAAGTGATTGCCGGAGGCGCTTATGGCAAAAGTATTTACACCAGAAGAGCGGGAAGAAGTGAAGGCGCGCATTGTGGAATTCGTGCGCCTGAGCGGACGAGAAACTTTTCGACAACTGGCAGATAAAACGGGTGTCAGTAAGACCGCTATTCGTCGTTTATCTGGTGCGCTTGCGGCCAGTGGTGATGTCTGGCTCTCTGGTTGCGGGGTATTTCCATCAGAGCAGGCGTATCGCGTATGGCGTAAGACACCGGAGAAGGCTGCTGACCCGACACTGATTCGAAAGTTACCTGACGGAGAAATACGTCGTTACAACAGACGGCAGAACATAATTTGTCGTGAGTGCCGCCAGAGCGAAGTTATGCAGCGTGTGCTGGCGTTCTATCGGGGAAACTTTCAGGAGGTGATGGAGTGAGGGTCAGAGTTTATATTGCCGGTCCAATGACGGGATATGAAAATTTCAACCGTGAGGCGTTTCACAAGGCGGAAGAGGAACTGAAACGGGAAGGGCATACCGTCTTAAACCCGGCAGTACTTCCGGACGGGCTGACACAGCCGCACTACATGGATATTTGCATGGCAATGATTCGTTGTGTGGATGCGATTTACATGCTGAATGGCTGGCAGCGGTCAGCGGGCGCTAAGGCAGAGCTGGCACTGGCGGAGAAACTGGGGCATGCAGTGATTTATCAGGAGGTGGCTCAATGAGAGAGGTTAACTATGAGGCGCTTCGTGAGGCAGCACAAAACTATCAGTCGACGCTGGCGTGGTATCAGGCTATCCCGGACAGCCCAAATGCTGAACGGGATTGTGATGCGGCTCTTGCTGCGTTTAAGCGTCACATCCGTCATCGGGAAGCGGATATTATCGCTGATTTGCTGGATGGACTGGAAGAAGCAAAATCACAACTCAAAGAGCAGCGTGAGTATTACGAAGGCGTTATCTCTGATGGGAGCAAGCGTATTGCTGAACTGGAAGCGCGGGAAGTTCAATTACCGACTCGCTACGACCTTCGATATGGACACCCGATAAATGCAGATGAGCGACATGTCATGATACCTAAAGAAAATGGCAGTTGGCTTTACCTGATTGACCTAGAACACGCATTACGCGTCGCTGGCATTCGCATCAAAGGAGAGGAGCATGGAAATAAAACCAGAGGATGAGTTAAGCAATATCGTTTTATTTCCGGTAAAAGAGGATGACCCTCGTAATCAGGTTAATTTTCTTTATGAGCCATCGGAAAGACCATATTGTCATCACGCCTCTGTTCGGGTTGACGAAAAAGAGCGTCAGGTCCGCTGTAAAATCTGCGGTGCAGTTGTGGAGCCATTTGACTGGATGCTCTCTGTGGCGAAAAGAGAAACCAGACTGGCAGATGATGTAAGGCTATTGCGCCAGGAGGAACAGGAAAGGCGGAAAAATATAGAAAAGTTAATTCAGATTGAGCGTAACGCGAAAGCGCGGATATGCAGGGCGACAAAATCCAGAACTGAATAATTAAATTTAGCACTGTAAATAAAATCAAATCCTTAACCGGAGGGATTTCTGCACCCTCAGAACATCAGGAGGCCGTCCGAAAGGGCGGTAGTGAAATGCGAAAATTCAAAATAATTATTGAAACGGGAATAGCCGGTGGAGATTTCGAGGATGAATTCGAAGTGGATGATGATGCAACACCAGATGAAATACAGGATGAAGCTAAAGATATTTTCTTTAACTACTGCAATTACTCATACCACGAAATAAAAGACGAAGAGGAAGAACAAAATGGCTGATTTTGGTTCAACTAAATATAACGCCAGTTTTGAAGAATGGCATGAACTGTTAATGGATTATGCAGAGTTACGCGGTGGAAGTGCCGCTGATGCTGAAGCATGGCGTGATGATTATGAAGCAGGGAAAACACCGGTCGAAGCATATTGTGATGAGTGGGGCGATGAATGAGCGAGATTAATTATCAGGAAGGGCATGAAAAGGCAGGGCAGGCAAAACCAGTGGCATGGCGATATCGCTACGTGAAAAAAGGCGTTACAGACTTTCAGGGGAAGCAGTGGGTTGGTGACTGGAAATATGTCCCGACAAAAGAGGATTGTAACGACAGACCAAACTATGAAATTCAGGCGTTATTCACGGCCCCGCCAGCTTCGGTGACATCAGAAGGACTGGTTAAAGCTGTGCGCTTTTATGAACAGGTACGGCGTGAGGATCCGCCAGTTGAAACCGGAGCATGGAAAGACGCTATTGACTGGGTACTCAAGGAGGCCTGCCTGGTTGTAAACACGGGCATCAAAGGAGGCTGAATGGGTATTGCCGCAAGTTATACCATGCATCTCTATTGTGATTGCCGCCAGTGTACGGATGGCAAATATCAGTCGCCAGATTTTGGTGAGTATATGGGTACGTCATGGGCTGGCTGTGCAAAAGAGGCACGTAAAGATGGGTGGCGAATAAGTGCCGACAAAACGCGTGCTTTTGCGCCAGGGCATAAAATTTTGAGGAGCAACAAAGGAGAGTGATGTGCCTACATTATTCAGAAAAGAATATCCGCGAAAAAGTAGAGCGACAGAATTTTTGTTTCTCATTCTGTTTATCGTGTTGATGATACCGATATCCCCGTTAATTCTGGTATGGGGAATCGGAAAAATAATTGAGCCAGTTATTGAATTGTATAACGACGTGGTATGGGCTCCGTTCAACACACTGCACAATAAAATTAATCCGTATAAGGAAAACTGATATGGCAACTTTGACAAAAAAAGAACAGGCATGGTTGAACGAATTACAGGACGTTCTTGATCGCTGTCCATCACCGAAAAAAATTGGTTTTTACACCATTGGCGATAAAAGCATTTACCTGTATGACCTGCGCCGCATGGATGAAATCATGGAGGCTCTTGATAATCGTTCGTCAATGGATTGGTGTGTTGCTGTCCATGATATGAATGCAGGGTTTGATGAAAAGATTTTGTTCCCCTCATCAGTTGAAAGCACTGCGGGTTAAGGAGTAACACATGACCACTATTACCAAAGAACGTATTGAATTGTTCATTAAAAACCCGCTTGAAAACGGGCTTACCCGTGGTGAACAAATGGAACTGGCACGGATTGCGCTGGCATCGCTGGAAGCAGAGCCGGTTGTGTTCTGGTTTGAAAAATATCAAGAAGGGGCTACGGCATGACGACTTTTACCAGAGAGCAGTTAATAGCTCACGCAGAGGAGACTATTGAAGCACAGAGACTGTGCATACCGGGCACAATCGACCATGACATCATCCGCACATATAAGATAGACTGGCCCCCTGAATCTCCAGACAACCAGTATCACTTAAATAAGTGATAGTCTTAATACTAGTTTTTAGACTAGTCATTGGAGTACAGATGATTGATGTCTTAGGGCCGGAGAAACGCAGACGGCGTACCACACAGGAAAAGATCGCAATTGTTCAGCAGAGCTTTGAACCGGGGATGACGGTCTCCCTCGTTGCCCGGCAACATGGTGTAGCAGCCAGCCAGTTATTTCTCTGGCGTAAGCAATACCAGGAAGGAAGTCTTACTGCTGTGGCCGCCGGAGAACAGGTTGTTCCTGCCTCTGAACTTGCTGCCGCCATGAAGCAGATTAAAGAACTCCAGCGCCTGCT
>NZ_MECT01000064.1:0-8712 GCF_001722145.1 Shigella sp. FC1544 | reverse complement strand
TCCCACCTGACCCCATGCCGAACTCAGAAGTGAAACGCCGTAGCGCCGATGGTAGTGTGGGGTCTCCCCATGCGAGAGTAGGGAACTGCCAGGCATCAAATTAAGCAGTAAGCCGGTCATAAAACCGGTGGTTGTAAAAGAATTCGGTGGAGCGGTAGTTCAGTCGGTTAGAATACCTGCCTGTCACGCAGGGGGTCGCGGGTTCGAGTCCCGTCCGTTCCGCCACTTATTAAGAAGCCTCGAGTTAACGCTCGAGGTTTTTTTTCGTCTGTATATCTATTATTGCCAGAATCGCAAAAATCCTCTGCATTTTACGCTTTTTTTTCCTCAACAGTCTGAAGCCCATAATCACCTCAGTTAACGAAAATAGCATTAAAAGAGGCATATTATGGCTATCCCTGCATTTGGTTTAGGTACTTTCCGTCTGAAAGACGACGTTGTTATTTCATCTGTGAAAACGGCGCTTGAACTTGGTTATCGCGCAATTGATACCGCACAAATCTATGATAACGAAGCCGCAGTAGGTCAGGCGATTGCAGAAAGTGGCGTGCCACGTCATGAACTCTACATCACCACTAAAATCTGGATTGAAAATCTCAGCAAAGACAAATTGATCCCAAGTCTGAAAGAGAGCCTGCAAAAATTGCGTACCGATTATGTTGATCTGACGCTAATCCACTGGCCGTCACCAAACGATGAAGTCTCTGTTGAAGAGTTTATGCAGGCGCTGCTGGAAGCCAAAAAATAAGGGCTGACGCGTGAGATCGGTATTTCCAACTTCACGATCCCATTGATGGAAAAGGCGATTGCTGCTGTTGGCGCTGAAAACATCGCTACTAACCAGATTGAACTCTCTCCTTATCTGCAAAACCGTAAAGTGGTTGCCTGGGCTAAACAGCACGGCATCCATATTACTTCCTATATGACGCTGGCGTATGGTAAGGCCCTGAAAGATGAGGTTATTGCTCGTATCGCAGCTAAACACAATGCGACTCCGGCACAAGTGATTCTGGCGTGGGCTATGGGGGAAGGTTACTCAGTAATTCCTTCTTCTACTAAACGTAAAAACCTGGAAAGTAATCTTAAGGCACAAAATTTACAGCTTGATGCCGAAGATAAAAAAGCGATCGCCGCACTGGATTGCAACGACCGCCTGGTTAGCCCGGAAGGTCTGGCTCCTGAATGGGATTAAGCCTCTCTGACAGCTCCTCCGGGAGCTGTTTTTACATGCCCGCTAAGGAAATCGATAAAAGCCCGGATGCGCGTACTTACCGCACGGTCGCTGTAATAGACGGCACTGAATGGCATTTCCACTGGCAACACTTTATCTGCCATTAACTCCACCAATTCTCCGCGAGCGATTTCTCTGTCGATCATGTAGTCGGACAAACACGCAATCCCGTTGCCACTCAGGCAAAGCTGTTTCAGTGTTTCCCCACTATTGGATGACAAACCGTATTTCACCTCATGTAATTGTCCATCACTACAGGCTATCGGCCAGGTATTGAGGGAAGCGGGTTCAGTGAATCCCAGGCAAACATGTTGCTTTAAATCGTCGATCGTTTCTGGCTTCCCGTAGCGGGAAATATAATCGGGGGAGGCGATAATTTTTCGATAACTGTTAAATAACGGCCTGGCACGTAAGCTGGAATCCGTTAACGTACCAGCGCGTATCGCGACATCCACTTTTCTTTCGATCAAATTAATAATCGTTTCGGAGGAGACTAGCGACAAAGTGACTTCCGGATAGCGTTCACGGAAAGGCTTAATTAACGGCATCAGAAAGTGCAGCACCACTGGAGTTGCGGCATCGATCCGTAACAGTCCACGCGGTGTATTACGCGTCTCCATAATTTCTGATTCTGCCGCTGCCATCTCCTGCAAAATTGACTGTACGCGACGAAAATAACGCTCGCCTTCTTCCGTCAGGCTAAGTTGTCGTGTGGTCCGATTAAGCAGGCTAACGCCAAGTTTCATCTCCAGCTTTTTCACCGCCCGGCTTACCGCTGAGTTTGCTTGCCCTAATTGTTCCGCTGCCCGGCTAAAGCTGCCGCTTTCGACGACCGAAACAAAAATGGCGAGTTCTTCCGACGTGGCTTTCATTTTTGCTCCTGTTGCAAAATAGAAGAGATATTTTGAATTTATTTGTCATTAAACCATCAGGATGCGTGATATGTCATGCGATTTAATGTTCTCCATAATGAGCAAAATTCTGACCGGTGTAAGCACTTGCTTACATAACAATATACAATTGCTCGTTGAAAGAGTGAGCTAAAATCCCTATAATAGTAGAGCCCTCCCGAGTGCGGAAGGGTTGACGTAATAGAGGTTTCAAAGTCAAAAGTGCGAAAAAACACCTATGCCATGCGCTATGTTGCCGGACAACCTGCGGAAAGGATCTTACCGCCGGGGTCTTTTGCGAGCATCGGCCAGGCATTACCACCTGGGGAACCGTTAAGTACCGAAGAGCGTATTCGGATCCTGGTGTGGAACATATACAAACAGCAACGCGCTGAATGGTTGTCGGTATTAAAGAACTACGGCAAAGATGCACATCTGGTGTTATTGCAGGAAGCGCAGACAACGCCAGAGTTAGTACAGTTTGCGACCGCTAACTATCTTGCCGCCGATCAGGTACCCGCTTTCGTGCTGCCACAACATCCTTCTGGCGTAATGACCCTTTCGGCGGCACATCCAGTGTATTGCTGCCCGTTACGTGAACGAGAACCCATTTTGCGTCTGGCGAAGTCGGCACTGGTGACGGTCTATCCATTACCTGACACCCGCCTGTTGATGGTGGTTAATATACACGCCGTCAACTTCAGTCTGGGCGTGGATGTCTATAGTAAGCAGTTACTTCCTATTGGTGATCAGATAGCTCACCACAGCGGCCCGGTCATTATGGCGGGAGATTTCAATGCCTGGAGCCGTAGAAGGATGAACGCGTTATATCGCTTTGCGCGGGAAATGTCGCTGCGCCAGGTGCGTTTTACCGATGATCAGCGCCGTCGGGCGTTTGGTCGCCCGCTCGATTTTGTTTTCTACCGTGGTCTGAACGTCAGTGAAGCTTCTGTACTGGTTACGCGCGCTTCCGATCACAATCCGCTACTCGTTGAATTCAGTCCCGGCAAGCCTGATAAATAAGGTATGTCAGGTCTGCCACAGGGCAGACCAACGTTTGGCGCTGCGCAAAACGTGAGCGCGGTGGTGGCGTATGACTTATCGGCCCACATGCTGGATGTCGTGGCACAAGCTGCCGAAGCCCGGCAACTGAAAAATATCACCACCCGCCAGGGATATGCCGCAAGTCTGCCATTTGCCGATAACGCATTTGATATTGTTATCAGCCGTTATTCTGCCCATCACTGGCATGATGTTGGTGCAGCACTGCGAGAAGTGAATAGGATATTGAAACCTGGCGGTAGGCTGATTGTGATGGATGTAATGTCTCCGGGTCACCCAGTGCGCGACATCTGGTTACAGGCGGTAGAAGCATTACGCGATACCTCTCACGTACGAAACTACGCCAGCGGTGCGTGGTTGACGTTAATCAATGAAGCCAATCTGATAGTTGATAATTTAATTACAGATAAGTTACCGCTGGAATTTTCTTCATGGGTCGTGAGAATGCGTACGCCAGAAGCGTTAGTAGACGCTATTCGCATTTACCAACAGAGCGCATCGACAGAGGTGAGAACGTATTTTTCCTTGCAGACTGATGGCTCTTTCACCAGTGATATCATCATGGTAGAAGCACATAAAGCGGCATAAATAAAAAAGGCACCGGGGGAATCGGTGCCTTTTTTATTATCTGGTTTGTCAGGAATCTGGCATGTTGTTGTTTTTCACAAACAACGTCAGCTTATCGCCTGGTTGCAGATTCGCAGTGTCGCTGTTCCAGCGCATCACATCTTTGATGTTCACGCCGTGGCGTTTAGCAATGCTTGAAAGCGAATCGCCTTTGCGCACACGATACGTAATGCTATCGCTGTTGTTTGCCAACCGCTGTGCGCTACTGCCTGCACCAATCGTCAAACTTTGGCCTGGCTTCAGCTTAGATCCGCGCAGTTTGTTCCACTGCTGCAAATCTTTGGTGCTTACGCCGAGACGTGAAGCGATGCTTGAAAGCGTGTCGCCAGAGCGTACGGTGTAAACACGGCTGTTAAGCGGCGTATTGTCGGCAACCAGCGTCGACTGTACAGCAGCAATTTCGCCTGAAGCGAGAGAATCACGCAGTTGATCTGCATGCTTCTTTGGCACCATCACGTACTGCGGGCCACTTGCGCCCAGCGTGGAGCCTTTTACGCCAGCGTTGAATGTCTTCAGCTTGCTGACGGAAATCCCCGCCATATCTGCAACCTTCGCCATTTCAACCGGGCTGCTCAGGTGCACACGCGCCAGAGCACGGCTTTCATCGGTCGTTGGCAGACGTACGCCATAACGCTTGCTGTTTTTGAGAATATCACTCAATGCCAGCATTTTAGGCACGTACTGCTTCGTTTCCTGCGGCAACGGTAACGACCAGAAGTCCGTGGATTTCCCACGCGCTTTGTTCGTTTTAATTGCCTTCATGACCCGACCTTCGCCGCTGTTATAAGCCGCTACGGTCAGAAGCCAGTCGCCGTCAAACATCTTGTTCAGACGCTGCATCATGTTCAGCGCGGCAGTTGTTGAAGCAACAACATCGCGACGCGCGTCATAATTGCGGGTCTGTTTCAAACCATAATTGCGCCCCGTGCTCGGAATGATCTGCCAGATGCCTGCGGCATTGGCGCCAGACGTTGCGTGAGGATCAAAAGCGCTCTCCACTATGGGTAGTAGTACCAGTTCCATAGGCATGTTACGTTTTTTAACTTGCCCTGCTATCCAGTACATATACGGCTCTGCCCGTAAAGTTACATCGTGGAGATAGCTCTTATTGCGTAAATATTTCTGTTTCTGTTCGCGAATCCGGTCATTTTCCGGAATTCCCATCTTTAGCTCGTCGCCAATGAAAGCCCACAAGTCACCATCTGGCGCGATAGACGTCCCATCGTCCATCCATCGTGCCTGACTTGTAAACTTTGCTGCTTCCCCTTGACCAGCTGCAGAAAGGCTCTGTGCGTGCTGTTGAACGTTGCCGGTACTCTGGCAACCCACGAGCAGGACAGAGGCGAGTAATATCGCTTTTGCCTTCATGTGTGTGTCAATAGTTGCTTAAAAGACGACCGATCATAACGGCGAACGGAGCCGATGACAAGAAAGTTTTATCAGAACCTATCTTTCTTTGACCTTAACCATGCAAAACGCTCTTCAGGTTGTTGCAATAATGTTTCTTCATTAATTACATTAATTAAATCAATATCTTCCGTTCTTAAAAAAACATTAATTTGCCGCTCATTTTTCAGAATTACGGGTAGTGTTATTTGATTTTTTGCCCGTAACTCCTTAACTTTACGATAATAATCATTTATGGACAAATCGTGCGGAAGAATACTCAAAGCAAACTTCATATTTGATAACGTATATTCATGAGCACAACATACCAATGTATCGTCAGGTAACGCACTTAACTTATTAAGTGATTGATACATTTGTGATGCTGTCCCTTCAAACAACCTACCACACCCACCAGAAAACAGCGTGTCGCCGCAAAATAGATAAGGTTTACTGAAGTAACAGATATGTCCTAAAGTGTGACCCGGTGTGGCAATTACACTAAATTCATGCCCCAAAACGAAGGCAGTTTCGCCATCTTTGACTACCTGTGTTGTTCCCTTATCTTGTGTCTCTTGTGGACCATACACCACAATTTGCGGAAACTTTTCCACCAGTTCTTTTACGCCGCCAACGTGATCGTGATGATGGTGGGTGAGAAATATGGCCTCCGGTTGCCAGTTATTGGCGGCAATGGCGTTTAATACTGGCTCTGCGTCTCCGGGATCGACAATCAGGCAGCGACCTGCTTCATCATTCAAAACCCAGATGTAATTGTCATCAAAGGCGGGAATACTGTTAAGATTCATAGATTACCTCTTAGTGTGAAACGGAAGGTTGTGATGAAACCGGCAAGAGTCCCTCAAACTGTCGTGGCTCCTGATCGCTGGGGCGATTTGCCCTGGGGAGAGCTTTATCGCAAGGCGCTGGAGCGCCAGCTCAACCCGTGGTTCACTAAAATGTATGGTTTTCATCTGCTTAAGATTGGCAATTTAAGCGCAGAAATCAATTGCGAAGCGTGCGCGGTTTCTCATCAAGTGAATGTTTCTGCGCAAGGAATGCCCGTCCAGGTGCAGGCGGATCCACTTCATCTTCCTTTTGCCGATAAATCCGTTGATGTTTGTCTACTGGCACATACATTGCCGTGGTGCACCGATCCGCATCGTTTATTGCGTGAAACCGATCGGGTATTGATTGATGATGGCTGGCTGGTGATTAGTGGCTTCAATCCCATTAGTTTAATGGGATTACGCAAACTTGTGCCGGTATTGCGAAAAACCTCGCCCTATAACAGCCGGATGTTTACTCTGATGCGGCAACTGGACTGGCTCTCTTTGTTGAATTTTGAAGTGCTGCACGCCAGCCGTTTCCACGTTCTCCCGTGGAACAAACACGGAGGTAAACTATTGAATGCGCATATTCCTGCGCTTGGTTGCTTACAACTTATTGTTGCCCGGAAACGGACTATTCCTTTAACGCTAAACCCGATGAAACAGAGTAAAAACAAGCCACGAATTCGCCAAGCGGTTGGAGCCACCCGGCAATGTCGTAAACCACAAGCTTAAACTTCGACTTGGTAGCCCGTATCTTCCAGTGTGGGATTCATTGCCGCAGCACGAGCCAGTTCATCACAGCGTTCGTTTTCCGGGTGTCCGGCATGGCCTTTAACCCATTCCCATTTGATTTGATGTTGCCCTAGGGCAGCATCAAGACGTTGCCAGAGATCGACATTTTTTACTGGTTTTTTGTCTGCGGTTTTCCAGCCACGTTTTTTCCAGTTATGGATCCACTGGGTGATACCCTGGCGGACATACTGGCTGTCGGTACTCAAAATGACTTCGCAATGTTCTTTTAACGCCTCCAGCGCGACAATAGCGGCCATCAACTCCATACGGTTGTTGGTGGTGCGGGTGTAGCCTGCGCTAAAGGTTTTCTCGCGTCCGCGATAGCGTAAAATAGCGCCGTAACCCCCAGGTCCTGGATTGCCCAGACACGAACCATCGGTGAAAATTTCTACCTGTTTAAGCATCTCTGGTAGACTTCCTGTAATTGAATCGAACTGTAAAACGATAAGTCTGACATAAATGACCGCTATGAGCACTGCAATTACACGCCAGATCGTTCTCGATACCGAAACCACCGGTATGAACCAGATTGGTGCGCACTATGAAGGCCACAAGATCATTGAGATTGGTGCCGTTGAAGTGGTGAACCGTCGCCTGACGGGCAATAACTTCCATGTTTATCTCAAACCCGATCGGCTGGTGGATCCGGAAGCCTTTGGCGTACATGGTATTGCCGATGAATTTTTGCTCGATAAGCCCACGTTTGCCGAAGTAGCCGATGAGTTCATGGACTATATCCGCGGCGCGGAGTTGGTGATCCATAACGCAGCGTTCGATATCGGCTTTATGGACTACGAGTTTTCGTTGCTTAAGCGCGATATTCCGAAGACCAATACCTTCTGTAAGGTCACCGATAGCCTTGCGGTGGCGAGGAAAATGTTTCCTGGTAAGCGCAACAGCCTCGATGCGTTATGTGCCCGCTACGAAATAGATAACAGTAAACGAACGCTACACGGGGCATTACTCGATGCACAGATCCTTGCGGAAGTTTATCTGGCGATGACCGGTGGTCAAACGTCGATGGCTTTTGCGATGGAAGGAGAGACACAGCAGCAACAAGGTGAAGCAACAATTCAGCGCATTGTACGTCAGGCAAGTAAGTTACGCGTTGTTTTTGCGACAGATGAAGAGCTTGCAGCTCATGAAGCCCGTCTTGATCTGGTGGAGAAGAAGGGCGGAAGCTGCCTCTGGCGGGCATAAATACCTGTAAAAGGCGCTAAAAATAGCGGCTTGGGCGATTTTTGCAGCAAACGATTCAAAAGATGAGAAAAACCGTTGACGAAGGGTGAGGCAATCCGTAATATTCGCCTCGTGCCCAACGGAACACAACGCGGAGCGGTAGTTCAGTCGGTTAGAATACCTGCCTGTCACGCAGGGGGTCGCGGGTTCGAGTCCCGTCCGTTCCGCCAAATTCACTCATGAAAATGAGTTCAGAGAACCGCAAGATTTTTAATTTTGCGGTTTTTTTGCATTTAAATCCCGCTATTTCTTCGGTCTATGGTTTTGTTATGCTGTAAATGTGTTAATCACATATGGTAGACCATATCGGTAATGCTGCCAACTTACTGATTTAGTGTATGATGGTGATTTTAAGGTGCTTGCGTGGCTTCCATTTCCATCAGATGTCCTTCCTGCTCCGCTACTGAAGGCGTGGTGCGTAACGGCAAAAGCACTGCCGGACATCAGCGCTATCTCTGCTCTCATTGCCGTAAAACATGGCAACTACAGTTCACTAACACCGCCTCTCAGCCCGGTACGCACCAGAAAATCATTGATATGGCCATGAATGGCGTCGGATGTCGCGCCAGTGCACGCATTATGGGCGTTGGCCTCAACACGGTTTTACGTCACTTAAAAAACTCAGGCCGCAGTCGGTAACCTCGCGCATACA
>NZ_MECT01000063.1:0-8738 GCF_001722145.1 Shigella sp. FC1544 | reverse complement strand
GGGTTCTGCAGATAATGCTTTCTGTTCCATAACAGGTGTCCACTAGTTGAAAAGGTGGGCACCTACGTTACCAATACAGGCTTAATGGCTACATACGGCGGTCAGTTTACGCTTACGAAAATTACGCGAATTTATTATCTCTGTAAATAATATGAGGTGTTTTATATATTTATTATATATATTGTACTTCGGCAAATACTGAGCACAATTTATCAATGCAACCGGTGTTTCTTTTTAAAAAACGTACCGGAGCAATGGGCGGTCATGTCGCTGGCACCGCAGGATTCTGCGTTGCTGTGCCAGCCTTTTATTCATGGTCAATGAGTGAGGTGATTGATAAAGACACCAGGTCGTCAGAGCGCACTGATTATCCGCATTATGCCAGTGAAGTTGCACTGGCTTTTGGTTCACGAGTGGTTGGCCTCGAACTGGCAAAAATGATTGTGGATGCGTGGCTGGGCGCACAGTACGAAGGCGGTCGTCATCAACAACGCGTGGAGGCGATTACGGCAATAGAGCAGCGGAGAAATTGAGATTCATCCACTACTTGCATGGATGAGTAATGATTAATGTGGATAGAGTTTCTTTTTGAGGTTGGCTAATGAAACGCTTTCCGCTATTTCTTTTATTCACCCTGCTCACGCTGTCCACCGTTCCGGCCCAGGCCGATATTATCGACGACACCATTGGCAATATTCAGCAGGCGATTAACGACGCTTATAACCCTGACCGTGGGCGAGACTATGAAGATTCGCGCGACGACGGCTGGCAGCGTGAAGTGAGCGACGATCGGCGCAGACAATATGACGACCGCCGCCGCCAGTTTGAAGATCGCCGCAGGCAGCTGGACGATCGCCAGCGCCAGCTTGATCAGGAGCGTCGGCAGCTAGAAGATGAAGAGCGGAGAATGGAAGATGAGTATGGGCGATGAGGTTGGGTATGGAGCAGGCATCGCCCCTCACCCCAATGGGGAGAGGGAGAAAACCAGCGCAATATTCAATATCGAGTACAATCGGTCCCCTCGCCCCTCTGGGGAGAGGGTTAGGGTGAGGGGGCCAGCGCGCACATTCCCTCTCATCACGCCACCCCAATCTCCATCCCATCAAACCCCGCCTCAAACCCCGACGGCAGTGCGTTTTCCATCAGCCACGCATCAAACTGGTGGCTGATATGGGTCAGAATCACCCGTGGCGAGCGGATAACCTGATTCAGCGCCAGCACGGTGTTTAAATCACAGTGACTACGTGGCGCATCCTCGCGCGGCGGGTGGCTGCAATCAATCACCATTACCTGCGGCTGATTATTGCGTAAAAATTTCAGCGTTTTTTCCGGCAAGCCTGCGGTGTCAGACAGCCACGCCACCCGGCTGTGTGCCGTTTCCAGCAGATAACCGAAGGTCAGTTTTGAGTGGTTGAGCGGCAGGGGCGTGACCTGTAACCCCTGCAAATCAAACACCACAAACGGTTCCACCGTGTGGCTGAAATCAAGCAGGCCCGGATGTTTAAACAGATCGTCGCAGCCCTGTTCATCCGGCGGGCCGTAAACCGGGATCGGATCGCCCACGCCCCAGCGCAGCGGGAATAGCCCCTGCACGTGATCCATATGGTAGTGCGTCAGCAAAAACTGCTGGAACGATCCGGGCGACCAGCGATCGGCGAGATCGTGCAGCCCGGCGTCGATCAGGGTGATTGCGTCGTTAAACTTCACTACGCCGCTGCATGGCTGGCGGCGATACTGCGGTGAGCGCCGCGCTCTGGCGCAGGCTACGCACTCGCAGCCCCATGCCGGAACGCCCTGTGCGCCGCCGGTGCCGGTGAGCGTGAGGGTCAGGCTCATGTTACAGCGCCTTGGTGAAGCGGAAGTGGCTCTGCTCGTAGCCTTCACGCAGGTAAAAACGGTGCGCGTCGTGGCGCTTCACGTTGGTGGAAAGTTCGGTCATTTCGGCCCCGGCCTGGCGGGCTTCTTCTTCTGCCCACGCCAGTAACTTACTGCCGACGTTCAGACCGCACGCCTGCGGCATCACCACCAGTTCCTGAATTTCGCCGATCCAGTTGACATGATGCAGATGAAACTGCAAATGCAGGCCGATCATGCCGACAACTTCGCCATCCTGCAGCGCCAGATGGTAGCGCATGCTCGGGTCGCGCAGGTTGGCGTTAAAGCCCACGCGAAACGCGTGGTGGTCAAACTCCGCCTGTTTTAGCTCACAAATCAGCGCGTAAACCGCGTCGGTATCGTACTGCGTGGCCGGGCGAAGCTCACAAGCAGGCATGGTGTTTCTCCTTCTGATGAATCAGCGTCAGCAGTGTGTCGACCGACTGGCGCAGGCTGCCGTCATTGTTGAGCGTATGGCAATCCTGTGGAGTATAGCGGGCGGCGCGCGCCAGCCGGGCGTTAATTTCACTGGTGTTTTCACGGCCACGGTTTTTCAGGCGCTGGCGCAGGATCTCCGGCGAAACCTGTAAACAGACGGGCAGCAGCGCCGATTGATAGCGCGCCCGTGCCTGCGGCAAATGCGCGCGTGAACCGTTGACGACTACGTCGAATCCAGCGTGCAGCCAGAGGTCAATCTCGATGCCGACGCCATAATACAGACCGTTAGCGTGCCAGCTTAAGGCCAGCAGGTTTTGCCCCGCGCGGGTAAAAAACTCCCGCTCACTCAGGGCGATATGGTTTTCACTTCCGGCGCTGGCGTCGCGCGTGATGTAGCGATGCGCCACCAGTAACTGCGTTTGTTCCCGCAGGCGGAGTTCCGCCAGCAGGCTGTCTTTCCCGGAGCCGGACGGCCCCATTAACCAAATCAGTTTTCCCATCATCAGAACACCCTTTTACCCTGACGCCAGACGTGGTCGATATGAATGTGATTGCCCTGGCGATGCGCCAGCACCAGGTCAGCGCGTTTACCCTCGCCAATCACCCCGCGATCCTGAAGATTCAGCGCCTGCGCCGGATTTTTGGTCACCAGCCTCACCGCCTGCGGTAGCGTAAAGCGGTTGCTCTCGTCATCGGCGACGCGGAACGCCGCATCCAGCAGGCTGGCGGGGTAGTAGTCGGAAGAGAGGATATCCAGCAGACCAAGCTGCGCCAGTTCACTGGCCGCCACATTGCCGGAGTGCGAGCCGCCACGCACGATATTTGGCGCACCCATCAGCACGTTCATGCCATGCTTACGCGAGGCTTCCGCCGCTTCGAACGTGGTGGTAAATTCGGCGATCACGCTGCCAAGTTGGTGGGATTCGGCAACGTGGGCGTGCGTGGCGTCATCGTGGCTGGCGAGCGCAACTTGTCGCGCGCGGCACAGGGCGGCGATGGATTCGCGATTCGGCTGCGACCAGCGTGCGGCGAGCGCCAATTGCTCTTCTTCGTACTGCTGCATCTGCGCATCGGTGAGGGAGTATTTGCCCTGATAATATTCGCGATACTTCTCGCGGTTAGCGAACTGGCGCTGGCCCGGTGAGTGGTCCATCAGCGACACCAGCGTCACCGGTTCGCGCTGAACCAGTTTTTCAAACAGCGGCAGTGTGGTGTGATGCGGCAGCTCGCAGCGCAGGTGCAGACGGTGCTCGGCGCGGTTGACGCCGCGTTTCTGCGTCTCTTCGATGGTGTTGATCATCTTCTCCAGATTCTCCAGCCGATCGCCGCCGTCGCGCACGTCGCCAATCGCCACCGCGTCCAGCACGGTGGTGATGCCGCTTGCCACCATCAGCGCGTCGTGGCTGCTCATCGCCGAATGGGCGGGCCAGTCGACTTTCGGGCGCGGGGTGAAGAATTTATCGAGGTTGTCGGTATGCAGCTCAATCAGGCCGGGTAGTAGCCAGCCACCTTCGCCGTCCATCGCTTCTGGCAGGCGGCTCTGGCTTTCGGCAAAGGCGCGGATTTCGCCATCCTGCACCTCCAGCGAACCGTGCACCACCTCGTTTTCCAGCACCAGCTTAACGTTATTGATAATCATGAAGAGGCTCCCATTGGGTGCAGGCGGTCGGCGACGTCATTACGTACAGCTTCGTCATGGAAGATGCCGACGATGGCTGCGCCACGGGCTTTGGCTTCGTGAATCAGTTCCACCACCGCGGCGCTGTTTTTGGCGTCCAGCGAGGCGGTAGGTTCGTCGAGCAGCAGAATGGGGTAGTCGACGATAAAGCCGCGGGCGATGTTGACGCGCTGCTGTTCGCCGCCGGAGAAGGTCGATGGTGCCAGGTGCCACAGGCGTTCCGGCACGTTCAGGCGGGTGAGAAGACGCGCGGCTTTAGCGGCGCAGGCTTCACGCGGAACGCCGGTATCGAGCAGCGGCTGCATCACCACTTCCAGTGCTGAGATACGCGGGATGACGCGCAGAAACTGGCTCACCCAGCCGACTGTGGTTTTGCGGATTTCCACCACTTTGCGCGCTGGCGCGGTGACCAGGTCTACCCACTCGTCACCGTGTTTGATCTGGATTTGACCTTCGTCGGGTAGATAGTTGGCGTACAGCGAGCGCAGCAGGGTTGATTTGCCGCTGCCGGAGTGACCGTGGAGCACCACGCATTCGCCTGCGTTGACGGTGAGCGAGGCACGTTGTAAGACGGGCAGGCGTACGCCGTTTTGCTGATGCAGGATGAAGGTTTTACTGACGTTTTGTACGTTAATCATTTTTCGCCTCGTGGTTCGGGTGTCGGATGCGACGCTGACGCGTCTTATCCGACCTACGGGGAGCGCATTTGTAGGCCGGATAAGGCGTTTACGCCGCATCCGGCACCGGCTCAATTCTGCAAAAACGATGACACCAGCAGTTGTGTATACGGATGGTGCGGGTCGTCGAGCACGCGGTCGGTTAACCCACTCTCCACCACTTGCCCCTGCTTCATCACCAGCAAACGGTCCGCCAGCAGGCGGGCGACGCCTAAATCGTGGGTGACAATCACTACCGCGAGGTTCAGCTCCACCACCAGGCCGCGCAGCAGGTCGAGCAGGCGTGCCTGTACCGACACATCCAGTCCGCCGGTCGGCTCGTCCATAAACACCAGCTTCGGATGCGTCACCAGGTTGCGGGCGATCTGCAAACGTTGCTGCATGCCGCCGGAAAAGGTGGTCGGCAGGTCGTCGATCCGGTTGGCGGGAATTTCCACCTCTTCCAGCCACTTCTGCGCGGTGGCACGAATATCGCCGTAATGACGTGCCCCGGTCGCCATCAGCCGCTCGCCGATATTGCCGCCTGCCGACACCTGGCGGCGCAGGCCGTCGAGCGGATGCTGATGCACTACGCCCCATTCGGTGCGCAGCAGGCGACGGCGGTCGGCCTCGCTCATTGCGTACAGCGAACGGCTCTCATAGTGAATCTCCCCCTGCTGCGGCGTCAGGCGCGCGGAGATTGATTTCAGCAGCGTGGTCTTTCCGGAGCCGGACTCCCCGACAATGCCCAGCACTTCCCCCGGCCATAAATCAAAAGAGACATCGCTAAAGCCTTTGCCCGGCGCGTAAAGGTGGGTCAGGTTATTGACCGAAAGTAACGGTTGATTCATTGGTTTTTTGCCTCGCTCTGTTGGCGGCAATAATCGGTATCGGAGCAGACAAACATGCGGTTTCCGGCGTCATCCAGCACCACTTCATCAAGATAGCTGTGGGTCGATCCGCAGATGGCGCATGGCTCATCCCACTGCTGAACGGTGAACGGGTGATCGTCGAAATCGAGACTTTCCACGCGGGTAAACGGCGGCACCGCATAGATGCGCTTCTCGCGCCCCGCGCCGAACAGTTGCAGGGCGGGCATCATGTCCATTTTTGGGTTATCGAATTTCGGGATCGGCGACGGGTCCATCACGTAGCGCCCGTTCACCTTCACCGGATAGGCGTAGGTAGTGGCGATATGACCGAAGCGGGCGATATCTTCATACAGTTTCACCTGCATCACGCCGTACTCTTCCAGCGCGTGCATGGTGCGGGTTTCCGTTTCGCGCGGCTCGATAAAGCGCAGCGGTTCGGGGATCGGCACCTGGAAGATAATGATCTGATCTTCGGTCAGCGGCGTTTCGGGGATGCGATGGCGCGTCTGGATAAGCGTCGCATCGTCCGTACGTTCAGTGGTGTTTACCCCGGTCACGCGCTTAAAGAAGTTGCGAATCGACACGGCGTTGGTGGTGTCGTCTGCGCCCTGGTCAATCACCTTCAGCACGTCGCTTTCGCCAATCACGCTGGCGGTGAGCTGAATGCCGCCGGTTCCCCAGCCGTAGGGCATCGGCATCTCGCGCCCGCCAAACGGCACCTGATAACCGGGGATCGCCACCGCTTTTAAGATGGCGCGGCGGATCATGCGTTTGGTCTGCTCGTCGAGGTAGGCAAAGTTGTAGCCGCTCAGATTAGCCATGGTTCTGCTCCTGTTGCAGACGTTTGAGTAGCTCCAGTTCGGCCTGGAAATCGACGTAGTGGGGGAGTTTGAGGTGCGAGACAAAGCCTGCGGCTTCGACGTTGTCGGCATGTGCCAGCACGAACTCTTCATCCTGCGCCGGGCCTGTCGCGTGCTCGCCGTACTCCGGAGCCTGCAACGCACGGTCAACCAGCGCCATCGCCATCGCTTTGCGCTCGCTCATGCCGAACACCAGCCCGTAGCCGCGCGTGAAGTGCGGCGGCTCATCCGGCGGGTCAATAAAACCGTTGACCATTTCACACTCGGTCATCAGCAGTTCGCCGACGTTCACCGCAAATCCCAGCTCTTCCGGCATAATCGACACGTCGATGTAACCACTGCGGATTTCGCCCGCGAACGGGTGATTGCGTCCGTAACCGCGCTGGGTAGAGTAGGCCAGCGCCAGCAAATAGCCTTCGTCGCCGCGCATCAACTGCTGCAAACGGGAAGAACGTGAACAGGGGTAAACTGGCGGCGTGCGGGTGATGTCATCCGGCTGTGCGCCGCTATCCTCTTCAAACTTCGCCAGCCCCTGACGCGCCAGCAGGCTGAAAACGTGCGGCGACGGGGATTGTTCGCTGTCTGCGGTGGTCAGCGTCGGCGCTTCGCCGTTTGCCAGCAGGGTGAAATCGAGCAGGCGATGGGTGTAGTCGTAGGTTGGGCCAAGCAACTGACCGCCGGGAATATCTTTATAAACCGCTGAAATACGCCGTTCGAGACGCATCTCCGTGGTGTCGAGCGGCTCGCTTACCGCCAGCTTCGCCAGCGTGGTGCGGTAGGCGCGTAGCAGGAAAATCGCTTCGACGTTATCGCCGCTGGCCTGTTTCAGCGCCAGCGCCGCCAGTTCGCGGTCGGCAATGCCGCCTTCGGTCATCACGCGATCTACTGCAAGATTAAGCTGCTGTTCAATCTGGGCGACGCTCAGTTCAGGCAAATCGGTATTGCCCCGGCGTCGGCTCTCTTGCAGGGCGTGGGCGGCGTCGATCTCCTTCTCGCCCCCTTTCACGGCAACGTACATCAGCACACCTCCACATGAGTGGTTCGCGGGATAGCCAGCAGCCGCTCGCCGCAGGTCAGGATCAGGTCGATGCCGAGCGGGAACGGGTGCGGGCGCTCGGTGAGTTCGTGCAGAATGCACTCCGGCAGCTGCGGAGCGATCATTCGTTCTTCGGCAATACCCGCGCCAGTAAGGCGCAGCATGCGCCCGCCGCTCAGGCTGACGACCTGTAAAATCAGCGTCGCGCCCGCTTCCGGCGCAACAGCGGTGCCGCTGGAAAGAGCGTTGAGCTGTTCGCTGGAAATCGCCTCATCCGTTACCGCGAAGGTCGCCAGTTCCGGCTGATTGACCAGCGGCGCGTTGGTATGAAAACGCAGGCTCTGGCTGACGATATCGTTACTTAATGGCGCGGAAAGCCACACCGGCGTGTCGTTATCAGCCAGCGTCAGCAGCACGCTGGTGGTGGCGATATTCAGCGGCTGCCAGCCGCGTTTGAGCTGATGCAGGGCGACAATCACGCCCGGCTCGCTCATGGCCTTTAACAGGCGACGAAAACTGTGCTGGGCATCCTGCACAGGAAGCATAAAAGCGGTTTCCAGGGTCATGCGTTGTCTCCGCGAACCATCGTAAAGAAGTCGACCCGGCTGGCGTTCACTTCGGCCTGGCGTGCGGCAATGCGTGCCATACGGTCAGCGTCCAGTGGGGCAATAAGGGTTTCTGATAAGTTTTGAAAATGGCGAGATTGCTGCATCAACGCGTCAATCAGCGCGCAGCGTTCGGCGTGCTGTTTGTCGCGCCCCAGCACCCAGCTGTAGCCGAGGGTGCCGTCAGTCAGGCGTACGGCGGCGCGGGTCAGCGTGGCGTCGCCGGCAAAAAAGCGTTCGCCGGTACCGCCCATTCGCGCCTGAATCTGTACCAGGCCGGTTTCGGCGGTGCGGATCACTTCATAGTTGGCGGTGATGTTCAGCGCGTTCAGGCGGGCTGCCAGTTCAGCCGGTTGGCTGTGCGCCAGCACGGACATCCAGTGCTGGCGGGTCGCGATATCTGCGTGCATTCAGTGCTCCATAGTGAATTCAATCATGTCGGCGCGCGTCAGGCTGACGGAGTACTCCGCCGGGCTGCTTTCACCGTCACGGTGGTTAAGGGTGCGCACGCACAGCAGCGGCGACATATTCGGGATTTCAAGACGCTGGCACTCTTTGGCCTGGGCGCGGCGGGCGCTGATCCGCGTCTGGCTGCGGCGCAGCGCAATCCCGGTTTGCTCGTAAGCGTGCAGCAAGAACCGTATTGACGGGGATGTGTTATTCAGTCGGCAGTGCTACGCGCCAGGGGAGCAGTTCGCCGACCCGGTTTATCGGCCAG
>NZ_MECT01000062.1:0-8748 GCF_001722145.1 Shigella sp. FC1544 | reverse complement strand
GGGAATATCTCCCCGGCAGCCTTCAGGGAAAAATATCATCAGATGGCTGCTTAAAAAAAGAACAAATGGTAGTGTCCGCTATTGCCAGTACACCTCACCATGTGCAGGTGTAAGTAAATTCAAGGCCAAAACCGCGAACGATATGTAACCGACAAAGAATACCAGGCAGTATTAAGCGTTGCACCTCTTCCTGTTTTTATCGCAATGGAAATTGCCTATCTGTGTGCAGCGAGGGTTTCCGATGTGTTATCGCTGAAATGGGAGCAGATTGGAAACGACGGGATCTTTATCCAGCAAGGGAAAACAGGAAAAAAACAGATAAAAGCATGGAGTCCACGATTACAGGCGGCGATCGAAAAAGCAAAACAGTTACCAACATCCGCCTATGTAATCAGCAATCAATACGGCAACCGATATATGTACAAAGGCTTTAACGAAATGTGGGTAGAAGCAAGAAATCGCGCAGGCAAAATTTCAGGTATTTTAACCGACTTCACCTTTCATGATCTGAAGGCGAAAGGAATTTCAGACTATGAAGGAAGCAGTCGGGATAAGCAACTTTTCTCTGGTCACAAAACCGAGGGGCAAGTGCTAATCTATGACAGGAAGGTTAAAGTTTCACCGACACTTGATGTCCCGTTACCTGAAAATATTCCAAGTAATTCCACGTGTGATTTTTGTCACTGACTTAATGATGTATAAGTGATTGAATTTTGGCGGAGAGAGGGGGATTTGAACCCCCGGTGGAGTTGCCCCCACTCCGGTTTTCGAGACCGGTCCGTTCAGCCGCTCCGGCATCTCTCCGTTCAGATGGTTGCCATGATGCCAGGAAATTTGGCATTTTAACAGTCCCTGTCCGTGCAATTTTGTTCAAGTGACGAGTTTGCGAGCAAAACGATGATTAAGTGGCCCTGGAAAGTACAAGAATCAGCACATCAAACTGCCCTTCCCTGGCAGGAAGCACTATCGATCCCCCTTTTAACGTGTCTGACGGAACAGGAACAAAGCAAATTAGTCACTCTTGCCGAACGTTTTTTACAGCAAAAGCGGCTTGTTCCTTTACAGGGCTTTGAACTGGATTCATTAAGAAGCTGCCGGATAGCACTTCTATTTTGCCTACCCGTTCTGGAGTTAGGACTGGAATGGCTGGATGGTTTTCATGAAGTCTTAATTTATCCTGCGCCATTTGTGGTCGATGATGAATGGGAAGACGATATCGGTCTGGTGCATAACCAACGTATTGTTCAGTCAGGTCAGAGCTGGCAGCAAGGGCCTATCGTTTTGAACTGGTTGGATATACAAGATTCTTTTGATGCTTCTGGTTTTAACCTGATTATTCATGAAGTCGCTCATAAGCTGGACACCCGTAACGGCGATCGCGCCAGCGGAGTTCCCTTTATTCCGTTGCGTGAGGTTGCTGGCTGGGAACACGATCTTCATGCTGCAATGAACAACATTCAGGAAGAAATCGAATTGGTTGGCGAGAATGCGGCGAGCATTGATGCTTATGCAGCCAGCGATCCTGCTGAATGTTTTGCCGTACTTTCTGAATATTTCTTTAGCGCCCCAGAACTTTTTGCTCCTCGTTTCCCTTCATTGTGGCAACGTTTCTGCCAATTTTATCAACAAGATCCTTTGCAGAGACTGCATCACGCTAATGATACAGACTCGTTTTCGGCGACGAATGTTCATTAATTAACAACTTTGCAGATTAATTAACCAATTGAAATGACTTATGAAATTTAGTGTTGACAGACAAGGTACCGCTAAGTAATATGCGCCCCGTTCACACGATTCCTCTGTAGTTCAGTCGGTAGAACGGCGGACTGTTAATCCGTATGTCACTGGTTCGAGTCCAGTCAGAGGAGCCAAATTCTAAAAATTCGCTTTTTTAGCGCAATGTCACTGACCTTAGTTGAACATTGCTTTTTAACGGATAGCGGGTTTTTAACATCTTAAGCGCCCTCGACCTTTATGGTTGAGGGCGTTTTGCTATGAACGCCATCACCATTTTCCCCTCGATTATAAAACTTGAGTTATTCAGTAGTCTCCCCTCTTGCAACTCACACCCAAAACTGCCTAACGAAAAGTTATTAATTTTCAATCATATTGCTATCAGTATTTACATTTTTTCGCTGTGCTAGAAAGGGCGCATTTATGTTAGCTCGTTCAGGGAAGGTAAGCATGGCTACGAAGAAGAGAAGTGGAGAAGAAATAAATGACCGACAAATATTATGCGGGATGGGAATTAAACTACGCCGCTTAACTGCGGGTATCTGTCTGATAACTCAACTTGCGTTCCCTATGGCTGCGGCAGCACAAGGTGTGGTAAACGCCGCAACCCAACAACCAGTTCCTGCACAAATTGCCATTGCAAATGCCAATACGGTGCCCTACACCCTTGGAGCGCTGGAATCGGCCCAAAGCGTTGCCGAACGTTTCGGTATTTCGGTGGCTGAGTTACGCAAACTCAACCAGTTTCGTACGTTTGCTCGAGGTTTTAATAATGTCCGCCAGGGTGATGAACTGGATGTCCCGGCACAAGTTAGTGAAAAAAAATTAACCCCGCCGCCGGGTAATAGCAGTGACAACCTCGAGCAACAGATAGCCAGTACTTCACAGCAAATCGGGTCTCTGCTCGCCGAAGATATGAACAGCGAGCAAGCGGCAAATATGGCGCGTGGATGGGCCTCTTCTCAGGCTTCAGGCGCAATGACAGACTGGTTAAGCCGCTTCGGTACCGCAAGAATCACGCTGGGCGTGGATGAAGATTTTAGCCTGAAGAACTCCCAGTTCGATTTTCTCCATCCGTGGTATGAAACGCCTGATAATCTCTTTTTCAGTCAGCATACTCTCCATCGTACTGACGAGCGTACGCAGATTAACAACGGCTTAGGTTGGCGTCATTTCACTCCCACATGGATGTCAGGCATCAACTTCTTTTTCGACCACGATCTTAGCCGTTACCACTCCCGCGCCGGCATTGGCGCGGAGTACTGGCGCGACTATCTAAAATTAAGCAGTAACGGCTATTTGCGACTGACCAACTGGCGCAGCGCACCTGAACTGGACAACGATTATGAAGCACGCCCGGCCAATGGCTGGGATGTACGCGCAGAAAGCTGGCTACCCGCCTGGCCGCACCTTGGCGGTAAACTGGTCTATGAACAGTATTATGGCGATGAAGTGGCCCTGTTCGATAAAGACGATCGGCAAAGTAATCCTCATGCCATAACCGCTGGACTTAACTATACCCCCTTCCCGCTGATGACCTTCAGCGCGGAGCAACGCCAGGGTAAACAGGGCGAAAATGACACCCGTTTTGCCGTCGATTTTACCTGGCAACCTGGCAGCGCAATGCAGAAACAGCTTGACCCGAATGAAGTCGCTGCACGGCGTAGCCTTGCAGGCAGCCGTTATGATCTGGTGGATCGCAACAACAATATCGTTCTGGAATATCGCAAAAAAGAACTGGTTCGCCTGCCCCTGACAGACCCCGTGACAGGGAAGTCAGGAGAAGTGAAATCACTGGTTTCGTCGCTACAAACCAAATATGCCCTGAAAGGCTATAACGTCGAAGCCACCGCACTGGAAGCTGCCGGTGGCAAAGTGGTCACAACGGGTAAAGATATTCTGGTTACCCTGCCGGCTTACCGGTTCACCAGTACGCCAGAAACCGATAACACCTGGCCGATTGAAGTCACCGCTGAAGATGTCAAAGGCAATTTGTTCGAATCGTGAACAGAGCATGGTAGTCGTTCAGGCACCTACGTTAAGCCAGAAAGATTCCTCGGTATCGTTAAGTACCCAGACGTTGAGCGCGGATTCCCATTCAACCGCCACACTGACTTTTATTGCGCATGATGCAGCAGGTAATCCTGTTATCGGGCTGGTGCTCTCGACGCGTCACGAAGGTGTTCAGGACATCACCCTTTCTGACTGGAAAGATAATGGTGACGGAAGCTATACCCAGATCCTGACCACAGGTGCGATGTCTGGCACGCTGACGCTTATGCCACAGCTGAACGGTGTGGATGCGGCTAAAGCCCCCGCCGTGGTGAATATCATTTCTGTTTCGTCATCCCGGACTCACTCGTCAATTAAGATTGATAAGGACCGTTATCTCTCCGGCAATCCTATCGAGGTAACGGTAGAACTGAGAGATGAAAATGACAAACCTGTTAAGGAGCAAAAACAGCAACTGAATACCGCAGTCAGCATCGACAATGTGAAACCTGGTGTCACTACAGACTGGAAAGAAACCGCAGATGGCGTCTATAAGGCAACCTATACCGCCTATACCAAAGGCAGTGGGCTTACTGCGAAGCTATTAATGCAAAACTGGAATGAAGATTTGCATACCGCTGGATTTATCATCGACGCCAACCCGCAGTCAGCGAAAATTGCGACATTATCTGCCAGCAATAATGGTGTGCTCGCCAATGAGAATGCAGCAAACACCGTCTCGGTCAATGTCGCTGATGAAGGAAGCAACCCAATCAATGATCATACCGTCACGTTTGCGGTATTAAGCGGATCGGCAACTTCCTTTAACAATCAAAACACCGCAAAAACGGATGTTAATGGTCTGGCGGCTATTGATCTGAAAAGTAGTAAGCAGGAAGACAACACGGTTGAAGTCACCCTTGAAAATGGCGTGAAACAAACGTTAATCGTCAGTTTTGTCGGCGACTCGAGTACCGCACAGGTTGATCTGCAGAAGTCGAAAAATGAAGTGGTCGCTGACGGCAATGACAGCGCCACAATGACCGCGACAGTTCGGGATGCAAAAGGCAACCTGCTCAATGACGTCAAGGTCACCTTCAATGTTAATTCAGCAGCAGCGAAACTGAGCCAAACCGAAGTGAATAGCCACGACGGGATCGCCACAGCTACGCTGACCAGTTTGAAAAATGGTGATTATACGGTTACGGCCTCTGTGAGCTCTGGTTCTCAGGCTAATCAACAGGTGAATTTTATCGGTGATCAAAGTACTGCAGCCCTGACCCTCAGTGTGCCTTCAGGTGATATCACCGTCACCAACACAGCTCCGCAACATATGACTGCAACCTTGCAGGATAAAAATGGCAACCCACTAAAAGATAAAGAAATCACCTTCTCTGTGCCAAACGACGTCGCAAGTCGGTTCTCGATTAGCAACGGCGGAAAAGGCATGACGGATAGTAGCGGGGTTGCAATCGCCTCCCTGACCGGCACGTTAGCGGGCACGCATATGATCACGGCTCGTCTGGCTAACAGCAATGTCAGCGATGCACAGCCAATGACGTTTGTGGCGGATAAAGACAGAGCGGTTGTCGTTCTACAAACATCGAAAGCGGAAATCATTGGGAATGGCGTGGATGAGACGACCCTGACAGCAACAGTGAAAGATCCTTTTGATAACGTGGTTAAAAATCTGTCAGTAGTCTTCCGCACCTCCCCCGCAGACACGCAACTGAGTCTGAACGCGCGTAATACTAATGAGAACGGTATTGCTGAAGTTACCCTTAAGGGCACGGTTTTGGGTGTTCATACAGCCGAAGCCATACTGCTTAACGGCAACAGAGATACGAAGATAGTCAATATTGCGCCCGATGCCAGCAACGCGCAGGTCACCCTGAACATCCCTGCACAACAGGTGGTGACGAATAACAGCGACAGCGTGCAGCTGACGGCGACGGTGAAAGATCCGTCGAATCATCCGGTGGCGGGAATAACGGTGAACTTCACCATACCACAGGACGTGGCGGCAAACTTTACCCTTGAAAATAACGGTATTGCCATCACTCAGGCCAATGGCGAAGCGCATGTCACCCTCAAAGGCAAAAAAGCGGGCACGCATACGGTTACCGCAACGCTGGGTAACAATAATGCCAGCGATGCGCAACCAGTCACCTTCGTGGCGGATAAGGACAGCGCGGTTGTCGTTCTGCAAACATCGAAAGCGGAAATCATTGGGAATGGCGTGGATGAGACGACTCTGACGGCAACAGTGAAAGATCCTTTTGATAACGCAGTAAAAGATCTACAGGTCACCTTCAGTACCAACCCCGCAGATACTCAACTTAGTCAGAGCAAAAGCAATACTAACGACAGTGGTGTGGCCGAAGTTACCTTTAAGGGCACGGTTTTGGGTGTTCATACAGCCGAAGCCACACTGCCTAACGGCAACAACGATACGAAGATAGTCAATATTGCGCCCGATGCCAGCAACGCGCAGGTTACGCTGAACATCCCTGCTCAACAGGTGGTGACGAATAACAGCGACAGCGTGCAGCTGACGGCGACGGTGAAAGATCCGTCGAATCATCCGGTGGCGGGAATAACGGTGAATTTCACCATGCCACAGGACGTGGCGGCAAACTTTACCCTCGAAAATAACGGTATTGCCATCACCCAGGCCAATGGGGAAGCGCATGTCACGCTCAAAGGTAAAAAAGCGGGTACGCATACGGTTACCGCAACGCTGAGTAATAACAATACCAGTGATTCACAGCCGGTAACGTTTGTGGCGGACAAAACCTCGGCTCTGGTTGTTCTTCAGATATCAAAAAATGAGATCACAGGTAATGGCGTAGATAGCGCAACGCTAACTGCAACGGTCAAAGATCAGTTCGACAATGAGGTGAACAATCTTCCGGTAACATTCAGCACAGCTTCTTCAGGCCTCACCCTGACCCCAGGGGAAAGTAATACCAATGAGTCTGGCATCGCGCAGGCCACTCTCGCAGGCGTTGCCTTTGGTGAGCAGACGGTTACTGCATCACTGGCTAATACTGGTGCCAGCGACAACAAAACTGTGCACTTTATTGGCGACACAACGGCGGCAAAAATTATCGAGTTGACGCCTGACCCAGGCAGCATAATCGCCGGTACCCCACAGAACAGCACCGGTAGCGTAATCACCGCTACAGTCATTGATAATAATGGCTTTCCGGTGAAAGGTGTGACTGTGAACTTCACCAGCAACGCAGCGACAGCCGAAATGACGAATGGCGGCCAAGCCGTAACGAACGAACAGGGTAAGGCTACCGTCACTTATACCAATACCCGCTCCTCGATAGAATCAGGAGCGAGACCGGATACCGTTGAGGCCAGTCTGGGAAATGGTAGCTCTACGCTTAGCACATCAATTAATGTCAACGCTGATGCGTCTACGGCACATCTCACCTTGTTACAGGCACTTCTTGATACAGTCTCCGCAGGCGACACTACCAATCTGTATATTGAGGTGAAGGATAATTACGGCAACGGTGTACCCCAGCAGGAGGTAACCCTCAGCGTTTCACCAAGTGAAGGCGTGACTCCCAGTAATAACGCTATATATACGACCAATCACGACGGCAATTTTTACGCAAGCTTTACCGCTACAAAAGCCGGGGTTTATCAAGTGACGGCAACCCTCGAAAATGGCGATTCGATACAACAAACGGTGACCTATGTGCCGAACGTCGCGAATGCCGAAATCACGCTGGCAGCCTCGAAGGATCCGGTGATTGCCGACAATAACGATCTCACGACACTAACAGCAACAGTCGCTGATACAGAGGGCAATGCGATAGCCAACACTGAAGTAACATTTACTCTGCCGGAAGATGTGAAGGCGAACTTCACGCTGAGCGATGGCGGTAAAGCGGTTACTGATACTGAAGGCAAAGCGAAAGTCACGCTGAAAGGTACAAAAGCAGGCGCTCATACTGTTACAGCATCGATGGCTGGCGGTAAGAGTGAGCAGTTGGTGGTGAATTTTATTGCGGATACGCTCACAGCGCAGGTTAATCTTAACGTTACCGAGGACAACTTTATCGCTAATAACGTCGGGATGACCAGGCTGCAGGCAACAGTGACTGATGGAAACGGCAACCCGTTAGCCAATGAGGCGGAGACATTCACGCTACCGGCAGATGTGAGCGCAAGCTTTACTCTCGGACAAGGCGGTTCCGCCATTACTGACATCAACGGCAAGGCTGAAGTTACACTGAGCGGTACAAAATCCGGCTCCTACCCCGTGACAGTTAGCGTGAACAATTATGGTGTCAGTGATACGAAACAGGTGACTTTGATTGCCGATGCTGGTACCGCAAAACTAGCCTCCTTAACCTCTGTATACTCATTCGTCGTCAGCACGACCGAGGGCGCGACCATGACTGCAAGCGTCACTGACGCTAACGGCAACCCGGTAGAAGGCATAAAAGTTAGTTTCCGCGGAACCTCCGTCACGCTAAGCAGCACCAGCGTTGAAACGGATGATCGGGGTTTCGCTGAAATTCTTGTGACAAGCACCGAGGTCGGACTGAAAACAGTTTCAGCCTCTCTGGCAGATAAACCTACTGAAGTCATCTCGCGATTACTGAATGCAAAAGCAGATATTAATTCTGCAACGATTACCAGTCTGGAGATACCTGAAGGTCAGGTCATGGTCGCACAAGACGTAGCAGTTAAAGCTTGAGGTAGCCTGAGTTTAACGGACACTCCTTCCTGAAATAGAATGGCATCAGAAGGAGCTAATAATGAGCAGAAAAAACCAACGTTACTCTAAAGAGTTCAAAGCCGAAGCTGTCAGAACGGTTCTTGAAAATCAACTTTCGATCAGTGAAGGCGCTTCCCGATTATCCCTTCCTGAAGGCACTTTAGGACAATGGGTTACCGCCGCCAGAAAAGGGCTCGGTACTCCTGGTTCCCGCACGGTGGCTGAACTGGAATCTGAAATTCTGCAACTGCGTAAGGCGTTAAATGAAGCTCGCCTTG
>NZ_MECT01000061.1:0-8912 GCF_001722145.1 Shigella sp. FC1544 | reverse complement strand
CGCACGTCTTCGGTGAACGCACTCTGGCCACACTGGAGCGTCTTCTGAGCCTGCTGTCGGCCTTTGAGGTCGTGGTATGGATGACGGATGGCTGGCCGCTGTATGAATCACGCCTGAAGGGAAAGCTGCACGTTATCAGCAAGCGTTACACTCAGCGCATTGAGCGACATAATCTGAATCTGAGACAACATCTGGCAAGGCTGGGACGGAAGTCACTGTCGTTCTCAAAATCGGTGGAGCTGCATGACAAGGTCATCGGGCATTATCTGAACATAAAACACTATCAGTAAGTTGGAGTCATTACCCTTTTTTCTGCGTTATGCCAGGCACTGGAGCTTACGGAACTGGTTAATGATCCCCGATTTAGCAGCAATATTTTACGCGTACAAAACCAGGCTATTCTTAAACAATATATTGAGCGGACGTTAAAAACGCAGGCAGCTGAAGTTTGGTTAGCCAGAATACATGAAGTTGGTGTACCCGTCGCGCCGTTATTAAGTGTGGCTGAGGCCATTAAATTGCCACAAACTCAGGTGAGAAATATGTTGATTGAAGCCGGGGGAATAATGATGCCGGGTAATCCGATAAAAATCAGCGGCTGCGCGGACCCGCATGTTATGCCGGGAGCGGCAACGCTCGACCAGCATGGGGAACAAATTCGCCAGGAGTTCTCATCATAAATGTAAGATGTGCTGGTAAATAGCTCCCACATTTGAACATTGTGGGAGCCGCTATTTAGTCATTTTTCTGACAGAAAACAGCAATCTCCTGGTCCAGCTCTGCAATGTGTTCTTTTACAGAGTTCAGCAACTGAAGAATTTCAGGCTTACTGTCATCTGAAACAGGTGTTATTTCTAACTGATGGCTAATATTAATCAACTTTTGCAAATTCAGGATGTTAGCCGCACCGTGGATGCGATGAATACACTGATGAAAAGTTCTGTTATCGCCAGCTTCTAGTGCTTGAAACGCAGCGGGTAGATCTTTATGCGTTTCATGCTGGAAAGTGATGAGAATCTCCTGCATCAGTTGTAGATCGTTCGCCGTATTATTTTTCAGGGCTTCGATATCAAGGTGGCGATACTGAGGTGCAATATGCGCAACCTGGTGTAACTGACTTAAATGTGTTTTCAGTACATCCAGGGTCAACGGTTTGAACAAACATAAGTTCATGCCGCAACTTAACCCTTTTTCACGTTCGTTAGCCTGTGCGTTGGCTGTAAGCCCCCAGATGGGTAAGGAAGAATTTTGCTCACGGAGTTTGCGAGTCAACTCAAAACCATCCATATTCGGCATATTAACGTCAGTAATAAGCAGATCATAATGTTGCATACTGATTTTGTGTAGCGCTTGCACACCATCAGTGGCTTCATCAACATCATATCCTAATAGATTTAGCTGGCGTTTGAGTAATAGCCTGTTGGTCGGATGATCATCCGCGATTAATATGCTCAACTTTTCAGGTAGTGTGATGGGGTGTTCTGCTTTTGCCTCGACAGTCGCCACTTGCTGGCTAATTTCTACCGGGATTGTGATCGTAAATGTTGTTCCTATGCCTGGATGACTTTCTAATGACAAATCGCCCTGCATATTTTTAATTAATTCTTTGCAGATCATTAAGCCTAAGCCAGATCCTGTTTGCTGGCGACCTGCACTTGTTTGGCTGTAGCGTTTAAAGAGTTGTTGTTGTTCTTCCTGCGATAATCCACTTCCAGAATCCATAATCGTCATTTTGATAACAGCGTGGTTGTCATCAATGTGAACCAGGGAGGTCGTAATTTTTACTGCCCCCTCGGTGGTAAATTTGAGAGCATTGCTCAGTAAATTTGATAAGACCTGCTTAAACGCCTGAGGGTCGATCTTAACCAGGTAATGATCAGGAAATGTACTGCTGCAACTTAATGCGATCGATTTGCTTGCAGCAATCGCACCGAAAGAGTGACAAGTGTTCTGGACTAAAGTAGGGATATCGACCCATTGTGGTTGAAGTTGATAGTTACCCGATTCAATTTTGTCGACATCAAGGATTTCACCAATTAAGCCGAGGAGTGATTGTCCGGTGGCGTAGGCAAGTGAAATCGCCTCCACCCGTTGCTCCTTGCTAAGACCAGAACCCGACAGAAGTTCCAGGAAGCCCATAATGGAGCTTATTGGTGTTCTTATTTCGTGACTCATTGTTGCCAGAAACTGACTTTTTGCGACAGTTGCATTGATCGCTTTATTTCTCTCTACTTCGAGTGCATGAATTAAATCACGCGTCTCGGTAATATCTTGCCAACCACAAATATAAACAGCATGATCGCTGGCTGGCAGATTGCATAATGTATGCCAGTGATTAATGCATCTTTTCTCGATGCCATTATCAATTTCAAATACCTGTGTGTATATTGTTCGATTTTCTTTCGTTTCTGCTGTGACTTCATGCGCATTAGAAAAAACATCTTTAAAGGGTGAGTCACTGTTTTCTAATGGTAACATTGCATTTTTGTAGTAATCCGCAGTGAAATAATGTTCAAAAGCACTATTATGACTAATGACATTACCTTGCCAGTTTACAACATAAGTTGGATTTGGTAAGGAATCCGAGAGTGCTTTTCGGAATGATATTTGGTTTTCTAAATCACCCTGAATGACTTTACGACGACGAACTGAGCGTAACAGGTAGAATCCCCATAAAAGGCTACTGCCAACTAATAAAACGGATAATGTCGTAACAATATAAAATTGCTCGCTATAGAGGTCCCATGTGTCAATGGTCACATTGGGCATTTTAATCCATTTTTCCGTCAGGCGCAGAACTTCGCTTGGGGGAATTGCATTCAGTGCTTTATTAATAATATCCTTAAGTTCCGGTTCTCCGCGAGGAAAAGCGAACGAAAGCGATGCATTCGGAACGCCGGGAATAAGAAAATGATACAGTTCATTAGGATAGTAATGATCGATCATGTAACGCGAATTTAGCTGTGTCGCGACCAGAGCATCAAGTTCACCTTCCTTGACCTTGTGAAATGCAGCGCTGGCGTTATCGACTTTTATCCACTCAACCTCCGGATACATCTCTTTTAATTGCGAATGCAGCTCATAATAATATGGAATGGCAACTTTCATTCCTTTTTTTAATGTTTGTTCACTGTCAGGTGCTTTTTGCATGACAAAAACGTATGGCGTTGTTATGGAAGCTTCTGCAAATGAAACATTATTTTCTCGATCTTCACTATAAATAGCGCCAGGTATTATATCCCATCCACCGGGGTTAAGCTGTGTTCCGGCATGGATATTGTGTGAAACGGTGATCGGAGAAAAATTTAAACCTGTTTGCAAGGTAATAATATTAAGAATATCCCCCATAACGCCCCGAATCGAGCCATTTTCATCCGTCATAGAATAGGGAGGAGAGTAAGGATTTTCCAGCACCTTTAAATCGGGATGTTGCTTAATCCACTGTTTTTCATGTTCAGTGAGTTCTAATGGTTTGTTCAGAAAGGCCAGGTTTCCTGTATCAAGCCAATTTTGTGAAACTTCATAGCGAACTTCATTTGTTAAAGCATCAACAAATCGATTGAGTACTTCATTAAGAACGACAGATTCTTTTCTGGTCAAGAAAAAATTATATTGACGCGGTGAGTTATAATATTTCACTACATTTAAGGAGTGAGTGAAATAGCGGGAAATCATACTGCTGGTAATGATGTTACTACCAATAAAGTAATCATTCTGTCCGGCTGAGACGGATGCTAATGCCTGATATAAATTTGTAAAAGAGATAATTGTTGCTTTTGGAAATGATTGATGAATTACCTCGTCAGGGGGATAATTTGCTACTCGAGCAATATTTACTGGTTTTGATGAGGTAAGCGGTCGCATTGAATCGTGAAGGGTGGTGACGAGCGCCGGAAAGGTAATTATCAGTGGTTTGGTTGCAGCAATGTCATCATTAAGAGGTGGCGAATCAACTAAATGTGATAACACTATATCGACTTCACCTTCTTCCAGCGCGTCCATTGCTTTTTGATGATCGGCGTATTCCCGGAGTGTTAATTTGATATTTAACGCTCTTTTTAAAAGATTTAAATAATCAGCATTAATACCACGAACCCGTTGCTGCGAATCGGTATGCAACAAGGTAGCCGTTTGGGACTTGTGTACTGCAATCACAAGATTTTTTTTGCTCGCTAACCAACGTAATTCCTTGTTGCTCAGACGTACTGGATCAAGTGTGACACGGTTGTTACTACTGATGCCACGATATTCGATGTAATCTTCGTCTGCGAAACTTATGGTCGACCAAAGACCACAACAGAGAAGAAAAAAATAGGGTAAAAACTTCATGTGATTAGCCGATTTTGTTACGTTGCGCGAATGTGTAAAGATCCATCAGTGATTTACATTCTAATTTTTCCATCAGGCGACTTTTATAAGTGCTGACAGTTTTGTTGCTGATGAACATTTTTTCAGCAATGTCATTATTATCCTTGCCATCAAGAATATACCGCATGACACTAATTTCTTGTTTCGATAAGGAGTCGAGTTTTTGCTGGTCGGACGTTAAACTTCCAACAAACCGGTTGAGAGAGAAGGGGAAATAGCAGTAGCCATTTTTTGCAGCTTCAATAGCCGCAATGATATTGTTCATGCCTTCTTTTTTACTCACGAATCCATTAGCGCCAGCATCAGCACAATGTTTCCCGTAAAAATGGTCATTTTTAGCGGAGACAATAATAATAATTCCGCTATATTGGCGCTTCCTCAGCGTTTCTAACACCTGGATACCGTTAACTCCGGGGATATCGACATCAATGATGACGATATCAGGCTTAAGTGTTTCCACCCGCTGAACGGCGCTTCCCCCTTCAGTCAACTCCGCTAAGATTTCAATATCGTTTTTGATCAATAAATTACGAATTGCTGCGATAGCAAGAGGATGGTCATCAATAATTATTGCGTTCATAGATTATTCCCTTTGCAATGAAGCATCTCCCTTCTCCCTGTAGTAATACAGACATAAGGCGTCATCTCATTTTCTCAATAAAAATAAGAAAATCTGAGCTTCCTTTAAGATAATTCGACAAGTATACCATATAAATAGTCGGCATAAATGAAATGTCAACAATAAAATCAGGGGTTGTACCGATGATTTATAGTTTCAAGTTAGCACTATAAGTCTTCTTACTAATCCTACAGGCGTAAGAATTGTATTGCAAAAGCCACGGTTTAGTCCTCTGTTGTTTTTTTTGCACCTCATTTAAATTAGGCCTCCAACGTTCCTGGGATAATGTGCAACACATGCACTGTGTTTGATATGAAGAATGAATGCTCTTTTCATTCAATTCATAAATTTCATCTATGAGAAATGAGAGATAATAGTGGAACAGATTAATTCAAATAAAAAACATTCTAACAGAAGAAAATACTTTTCTTTATTGGCGGTAGTTTTATTTATTGCGTTTTCAGGTGCCTATGCCTATTGGTCAATGGAATTAGAAGACATGATTAGTACAGATGACGCCTATGTCACGGGGAATGCAGATCCAATTTCTGCACAAGTCTCAGGTAGTGTCACTGTCGTTAATCATAAAGATACGAACTACGTTCGACAAGGTGACATTTTAGTTTCACTGGATAAAACTGATGCCACTATCGCACTCAATAAAGCTAAAAATAATCTGGCAAATATTGTTCGGCAAACGAATAAACTATACTTACAGGATAAACAATACAGTGCCGAAGTCGCTTCAGCACGTATTCAGTATCAACAATCTTTAGAAGATTATAACCGTCGAGTGCCGTTAGCGAAGCAGGGGGTTATTTCAAAAGAAACGCTGGAGCATACCAAAGATACGTTAATAAGTAGCAAAGCGGCATTGAATGCCGCTATCCAGGCTTATAAAGCGAATAAAGCTTTAGTAATGAACACACCATTAAACCGTCAGCCACAAGTCGTTGAAGCGGCGGATGCAACTAAAGAAGCCTGGTTGGCGCTTAAACGTACGGATATTAAGAGTCCGGTTACCGGCTATATTGCCCAGAGAAGTGTTCAGGTCGGCGAAACAGTGAGCCCCGGACAATCGTTAATGGCTGTCGTACCGGCACGTCAAATGTGGGTTAATGCCAACTTTAAAGAAACACAACTCACGGATGTGCGGATTGGTCAATCGGTCAATATTATCAGCGATCTTTATGGTGAAAATGTTGTGTTTCATGGTCGGGTGACAGGGATCAATATGGGAACCGGCAATGCGTTCTCCTTATTACCTGCACAAAATGCGACAGGGAACTGGATCAAAATCGTTCAGCGTGTACCGGTTGAAGTTTCTCTTGATCCAAAAGAACTCATGGAACATCCCTTGCGTATTGGTTTATCGATGACAGCAACTATTGATACGAAGAACGAAGACATTGCCGAGATGCCTGAGCTGGCTTCAACCGTGACCTCCATGCCGGCTTATACCAGTAAGGCTTTAGTTATCGATACCAGTCCGATAGAAAAAGAAATTAGCAACATTATTTCGCATAATGGACAACTTTAATGGCAATCACTAAATCAACTCCGGCACCATTAACCGGTGGGACGTTATGGTGCGTCACTATTGCATTGTCATTAGCGACATTTATGCAAATGTTGGATTCCACTATTTCTAACGTCGCAATACCGACAATATCTGGCTTTCTGGGAGCATCAACAGACGAAGGCACCTGGGTTATCACCTCGTTTGGTGTAGCAAATGCCATTGCGATCCCTGTTACTGGCAGGTTGGCACAAAGAATAGGCGAATTAAGATTATTTTTACTTTCAGTAACCTTTTTTTCGCTGTCTTCATTAATGTGTAGCCTATCGACCAATCTTGATGTGCTGATATTTTTTAGAGTCGTTCAGGGGTTAATGGCGGGGCCGTTAATTCCACTGTCACAGAGTTTATTATTAAGGAATTATCCGCCAGAAAAAAGAACATTTGCTCTGGCATTATGGTCAATGACCGTGATTATCGCTCCGATATGTGGGCCGATATTGGGCGGTTATATTTGTGATAACTTTAGCTGGGGTTGGATATTTTTAATCAATGTCCCTATGGGGATTATCGTCCTGACATTATGCTTAACCTTACTTAAAGGAAGAGAAACTGAGACTTCACCGGTCAAAATGAATCTACCAGGACTGACCCTGTTAGTGCTCGGTGTTGGTGGCTTGCAAATTATGCTTGATAAAGGGCGCGATCTGGATTGGTTCAACTCGAGTACAATAATAATATTAACAGTAGTATCAGTTATTTCTCTGATCTCTTTAGTCATTTGGGAGTCGACCTCAGAGAACCCGATTCTTGATCTCAGTTTGTTTAAGTCCCGTAACTTCACCATTGGTATTGTGAGTATCACATGCGCGTATTTATTTTACTCTGGAGCGATCGTCCTTATGCCGCAGTTACTCCAGGAAACGATGGGGTATAATGCGATATGGGCCGGACTTGCTTATGCGCCCATCGGCATCATGCCACTATTAATTTCACCTTTGATAGGACGTTATGGCAACAAAATAGACATGCGGTTGTTAGTGACATTTAGTTTTTTGATGTATGCGGTTTGCTATTACTGGCGTTCTGTGACATTTATGCCAACGATTGATTTTACAGGCATCATTTTGCCGCAGTTTTTTCAGGGATTCGCCGTTGCCTGTTTCTTTTTACCCTTAACAACGATTTCGTTTTCAGGCTTGCCAGATAATAAATTTGCCAATGCCTCGAGTATGAGTAATTTTTTTCGTACCTTGTCAGGATCAGTTGGTACGTCGTTGACAATGACGCTGTGGGGACGACGCGAATCGTTACACCATAGTCAGTTGACAGCAACCATCGATCAATTTAACCCCGTGTTTAATTCATCGTCACAAATTATGGATAAATATTATGGTTCGCTTTCAGGAGTTCTTAATGAAATTAATAATGAAATAACCCAGCAGTCACTTTCTATTTCTGCAAATGAGATTTTCCGTATGGCGGCTATTGCTTTTATCTTACTTACGGTTTTGGTTTGGTTTGCGAAACCGCCGTTTACAGCGAAAGGCGTTGGGTGATGATAAAAGGAGGGGGTTATAGCGGGTAAGACCGGGGATCTTAAGTCTGCGCCATCGGCAGCATCGCTCACCCAGGGAAAGGATTGCGATGCTGCGTTGAAACGTTATTAACGGCCTTTTGCCAGATATTGATTCATCTCTTCTTCTGGCACCATTCCACCTCCCGTCGCCCACACCAGATGAGTGGTATTACGCAGTTGTTCTGCGCTGAAACCGTGCATCTGTTGGTAACTTACTGATGCACACACGCGCTGAGGTCCGGCCATACCCGCCAGTGCCGAAGGTTCAAGACGAATACCTTCTTCCTGCGCTAGCCAGCCAAGCATGTCATACATGGCTTGATCGCTAAGGGTATAGAAGCCATCCAGCAGACGCACCATTGCCCGCCCGACAAAGCCTGATGCGCGACCAACTGCAAGGCCATCCGCTGCGGTAAGGTTGTCGATACCAATATCCTGAACAGAAATCTGATCGTGTAATCCTGTATGGACGCCTAACAACATACAAGGGGAGTGCGTTGGTTCGGCAAAAAGGTAATGACTCCAACTTACTGATAGTGTTTTATGTTCAGATAATGCCCGATGACCTTGTCATGCAGCTCCACCGATTTTGAGAACGACAGTGACTTCCGTCCCAGCCTTGCCAGATGTTGTCTCAGATTCAGATTATGTCGCTCAATGCGCTGAGTGTAACGCTTGCTGATAACGTGCAGCTTTCCCTTCAGGCGTGATTCATACAGCGGCCAGCCATCCGTCATCCATACCACGACCTCAAAGGCCGACAGCAGGCTCAGAAGACGCTCCAGTGTGGCCAGAGTGCGTTCACCGAAGACGTGCGCCACAACCGT